>JBKBRG010000037.1:0-11604 GCA_046292325.1 Tabrizicola sp. | reverse complement strand
CCGGAAGAAGGTGTCCGCCATGCAAGCCCCCCCTGATTCCCCCGCCATCTGATCAAACCGACACCCCCTTGTCAGCCCTGCCAGCGACATCGGGCACGGGGAAAGCTGCCACCAGACCAACGCGCCCCTTGACCGGGCAACCGCCTTCCTCCCTTATCAAGGCACCCCTTTTCCCGAGGAAGCTGCGCATGTTCTCCAAGACCTCCGACCCGACCTCCGCCCCGGCTTCTCCCGCAGCTCCGCGTCCCTCGGCCCCCGGCTCGAACTCGGCGCGCTCGGTTCTCGGGGCTGACCTGCGCATCACCGGCGAGATCACCTCGACCGGATCGGTCGAGGTTCTGGGCGAGATCGACGGCAACATCACCGCCAATGGCCTGATCATCGGCCAGGAAGGCCGCGTGAAGGGGGCGGTCAATGCCCACACCGTCGAGGTGAAGGGCAAGTTCGACGGCAAGGTCAGCTGCGAAAGCTTCACCTTGCGGGCAAGCTCGGTGGTCCAGGCCGATGTCACGACCTCCGGGCTGGTGATCGAAAGCGGCGCGCAGATCGAGGGGCGGTTCCTCAAGCCCAAGGCCTGAGGTGACCAGCCCCCTGCCCCACGCCCCGCTGAGCCTCGATGTGCAGGACGGCATCGCCACGGTCACTCTGGCCTCGCCGGGAACCCTGAACGCCCTTTCGACGGCGATGCTCGAGGCGCTCGGCGCGGCCTTCGATAGGATCGCCCGGGACGACGGTATCCGCGTGGCGATCCTTGCCGCCGAAGGCAAGGCCTTTTCTGCCGGCCACGACCTGAAGGAGATGCAGGGCTTTCGCAGCGCGGCCGACGGTGGGGCCGGGCAGTTCCAGGCGCTGTTCGATCGCTGCTCGGCGCTGATGCAGCAGATCGCCGCCCTGCCCCAGCCGGTGATCGCCAGGGTCCAGGGTGTCGCCACGGCCGGCGGCTGCCAGCTGGCCTGTTCCTGCGACCTGATCGTCGCGGCCGAGAACGCCCGCTTCGGCGTGAACGGCATCAACCTTGGGCTCTTCTGCTCGACCCCCGCCGTGGCGCTGTCGCGCCGCCTTGTGCCCGGCGTTGCCTTCGAGCTTCTGACAACGGGCGAATTCCTGCCCGCCCCCCGCGCCCATGCCCTGGGGATGGTGAACCGGCTGGCCTCGCCCGAGACGCTGGCCGTGGACACCCTGACCCTCGCCCGCCGGATAGCCGCACAGGATCCGCAGGCCATCCGCATCGGCAAGCGCGCCTTCCGCGCGCAGCTGGCCCTGCCGCTGGACCAGGCCTACCGCGTCGCGGGGGCGGCGATTGTCGAGAACGCGCTTCTGCCCTCGGCGGATCGGGGGATCCAGGCCTTCGTCGACCGTCGCTGAAGCTTCGGCGCCCGCCTCGTCCGGCGGCCCATCCGCGTCGGGGGGCCGGCGAAGAGGGGCGCCGCCTGCACCGGGATCAGACCGCGTAGATCTCGCCGAACTTGCCTTCCAGATAGTCCAGCAGCGGGTCCTCCGAAGGCTCGAACCCGCAGGCCCGCCGCACGACATCCCGCGGTTCGTAAAGTCCCCCGTGGCGCTGCAGCCGGTCGCGCAGCCAGCCGGTCGCGGCCGATACATCGCCCCTGGCCATCATCCTGTCCAGCCCCGGCACCTCGGCGCGAAGAGCCTTGACGAGGCAGCCCGCATAGACGTTCCCCAGGGTGTAGGTCGGGAAATAGCCGAACAGGCCGCAGGACCAGTGCACATCCTGCAACATCCCGTTCGAGGGCCGGTCCACCGCCACCCCGAAATCGGCGCGGAAGCGGTCGTTCCAGGCAGCTTCCAGATCGGCCACGTCAAGCTCGCCGCGGATCAGCGCGCGTTCCAGATCGAAGCGCATCATGATGTGCAGGTTGTAGTGGACCTCATCGGCCTCGGTGCGGATATAGCCGGGATGCACCCGGTTCACCGCCCGATAGAAGCCCTTTGCATCCGCGATGCCGAAATCGCCGAAGACCGCGCGCATCCGCCCGAAAAGCCAGCCGGTGAAGGCGCGGCTGCGGCCCAGCTGGTTCTCGTAGGACCGGCTCTGGCTTTCGTGCACGCCCATCGACACACCCTGCCCGATCGGCGTCAGCGCATAGGCCGGGTCGATCCCCTGCTCATAGGCGGCATGACCGACCTCGTGGATGGTGGAGTAGAAGCAGTTGAACGGGTCGGTCTCGTTGACCCGTGTCGTGATCCGCACGTCATGGCCGGAACCCGAGCTGAAGGGATGCACCGCGAGATCGACCCGCCCGCGCGACCAGTCGTAGCCGAAGACCGTGGCCAGTTCGCGGCTCAGCGCCAGCTGGTCGTCCTGCGCGAAGGTCCCGACGATGCCCTTCGGAGCCTCTGCGCCCAGCACCTTCTCCCGCAGGCTCACCAGGCGGGGCCGCATCGCGTCGAACATCGCGGCGATCGCCGAGCCGGTCATGCCAGGTTCGTAATCGTCGACCAGCGCATCATAGGGATCGCCGCCCGCGGCCAGCGCCGCACCCTCGGCCCGCTTCAGGTCCACCACCTTGCGCAAGGTGGGCAGGAACCCGGCCACGTCTTCCCTGGCCCGGCATTCCGCCCAGATTCCCTGCGCCAGCGACATCGTCGTCGCGATTTCCTGGGCAAGCCTGGCCGGAACCTTCATCGTCCGCTCGTAAGACCGCCGGATCAGCCGCAGCTGCGCCTCGCCCACCGCATCCGGCGCCTTGGCCTCGGCCAGCCAGTCGGCCAGACGCGGATCGGTGCGCCGGGCATGCAGCACCGCTTCCAGCGCCCCGATCTCCTCGGCCCGCTGCCCGGCCGCCCCCTCGGGCATCACCGTCTCCTGATCCCAGCCCAGCCGTCCGGCCACCTGGGCCAGCGCCTCGGTCTGGCGCTGGAAGGCCATCAGATCATCATAAGCGCTCATGCGGTTCCTTCCCGGATCGACCCCGCCACGGGGTATTGCGACAGATGCCGGGCCCGCAGGATCAGCACCCAGAGGATCACCGCACCGATCTGGTGGGTGATCGCGACATGGACATGCGCCACGGTCAGCACGGTGGCGATGCCGAGGCCCATCTGCACGACCAGCATCGCCATGACCTGATCGAAGGCCGCGCGCGTCGCCTGATGGCTCGACCTGCGCCCGCGCAGCCAGACCACCACCCCGAAGGCGAACAGCAGATAGCCGGACATGCGGTGGATGAACTGCACCAGACCCGGATTCTCGAAGAACGCATGCCAGACGGGCAGGCTGCCCCCCTGCCCGTCCGGCACATAGAAGGCATCGGCCGGGAAGATCTGTCCGTTCATCAGCGGCCAGGTCGGAAAGGCCCGCCCGGCGTCGATCCCCGCCACCAGCGCGCCAAGGACAATCTGCAGGAAGGCGAAATGCATCAGCCCGGTGGAGAGGCCGAACAGCTTCGCCTCCCGCCCGCGCCGCGCCGTCATGAGTTCGGCCTCGCTTCGCCCCAGCAGGAAGACATACCAGGCGATGAAGCCCAGGATCACGAAGGCAAGGCCGAGATGCGCGGCCAGCCGATAGGATGCCACGTCCAGCATCTCGCCCTCAAGACCCGAGGAGACCATCCACCAGCCGATCGCCCCCTGCGCACCGCCCAGCACCCCCAGAAGCAGCAAGCGACCGGTCCAGCCCGGCGGGATCTGCCTTGCCAGGGCAAAGCCCAGGAAACCGAACAGCCAGACCAGCCCGATCACCCGGCCAAGCTGCCGGTGCCCCCATTCCCACCAGTAGATCGTCTTGAACGCTTCAAGCGACATGCCCTTGTTCTGCAACTGGTATTCCGGAATGGCACGATACTTGTCGAATTCGGATTGCCAGGCAGCCTCGCTCATCGGCGGAAGCGCCCCGGTGATCGGCTTCCACTCCGTGATGGACAGGCCCGAATCCGTCAGCCGCGTCAGCCCGCCCACGGCGATCATCGTCGCCACCAGCAAGAACAGCGCGACCAGCCACAACCGGATGCCACGCCGGGCGCCCTTTGGCCGGGCGTCGATCCCGCCGCCTGCCGGCACGACCGCGGGCTTCTGACCCTCGCCCACCTCCTCGAAGATGCTACGCTTCGTGGCCATCCGCTCATCCTTTCGCTTCGCGGCGGACACTAGGCCCGGCCTCCCGCACCTTCAAGCCCCGCGGGCGAAAGGTCACATGCTTGAGCATCCGCGCCGCTTCCTGTATCCCCGCCCCCTGACACGTCCCGAAAGCCCCTCTCATGAAGTTCCTGGACCTCGCCAAAGTCTACATCCGCTCCGGCGGCGGCGGAGCCGGCTGCGTGTCCTTCCGGCGCGAGAAGTTCATCGAATTCGGCGGTCCCGACGGGGGCGACGGCGGCCACGGCGGCAGCGTCTATGCCGAGGCCGTCGAAGGGCTGAACACCCTCATCGACTACCGATACCAGCAGCATTTCTTCGCCAGGAACGGCCAGCCCGGCATGGGCAACCAGAGGACCGGCAAGTCGGGCGAGGACATCGTCCTCAAGGTTCCGCTCGGGACCGAGATCCTGGACGAGGACGGGGAAACCGTCATCGCCGACCTGACCGAACCGGGCCAGCGCGTCTGCCTCGCCGAGGGGGGCAATGGCGGCTGGGGCAATCTGCGGTTCAAGTCCTCGACCAACCGAGCGCCGGCGCGTGCCAACCCCGGTCAGGAAGGCATCGAGCGGACCATCTGGCTGCGCCTGAAGCTGATCGCCGACGCGGGCCTTGTGGGCCTGCCCAACGCCGGAAAATCCACCTTCCTCGCCGCCGTGTCGAACGCGCGGCCGAAGATCGCCGACTACCCCTTCACGACCCTTGTGCCGAACCTCGGCGTCGTCGGCATCGACGGGCATGAATTCGTCATGGCCGACATTCCCGGCCTGATCGAGGGTGCTTCCGAGGGCCGCGGGCTTGGCACGCAGTTCCTCGCCCATGTCGAACGCTGCAAGGTCCTCTTGCATCTCGTTGACGGCACCTCCTCGACGATCACGAAGGATTTCAAGACCATCGTGACCGAACTTGAAGCATATTCGGAAGTCCTGGGCGACAAGCCCCGCATCGTCGCGCTGAACAAGATCGACGCGATGGACGCCAAACAGATCAGCGACCGCCGCCGTGCCCTGGAAAAGGCATCCGGCGGGCCGGTCCACGTCATCTCCGGCGTCTCCGGCAAGGGAATACCCGAGGTCCTGCGTGCGCTTTACGCCACCATCACGGCGGAGGCCCCCACAGAGGAGACCGCGCCGTGGCAGCCGTGAGCCTAAAGGCGCCCGACATCCGCAGCGCAAGGCGGCTGGTGGTGAAGATCGGCTCCGCGCTCCTCGTCGATCGCAGGACGGGCCTCAAGCAGAACTGGCTCTCCGCCCTTGCGCTTGACGTGGCCGAGGCGAAGACGCGCGGCACCGATGTCGTGCTCGTCTCTTCCGGCTCCATCGCGCTCGGCCGCAAGGTCCTGGGCCTGCCCGAAGGGGTCCTGACCCTTGAACAGTCTCAGGCCGCCGCCGCCGTGGGCCAGATCCGCCTCGCCCGCGCCTACGAGGAAGTCCTCGCACCGCACGGCATCACCACCGCGCAGGTGCTGGTGACGCTGGAGGATACCGAGGACCGCCGGCGCTATCTGAACTCGCGCGCGACGATGGAGACGCTCCTCGGCCTTGGCGTGGTGCCGATCGTGAACGAGAACGACACGGTCGCCACCGACGAGATCCGCTTTGGCGACAACGACCGGCTGGCGGCGCAGATCGCCGTGACGGTGGGCGCGGACCAGCTCGTGCTGCTGTCGGATGTCGACGGCTTCTACACGGCGAACCCGAAGGAAGACGCCACCGCCACACGCTTTGACGTGGTGGACACCATCACGCCCGAGATCGAGGCAATGGCCGGTGATCCGATCAGCGGGATGTCGAAGGGCGGCATGAAGACCAAGCTTCTGGCCGCGAAGACCGCCGTCTCCGGCGGCTGCGCGATGGCGATCATGGAAGGCTCGACCCTGCGCCCGCTGAAGGCGCTGGCCGAGGGTGCGCCGCGCACCTGGTTCGTGCCCGCGGCCGATCCGCAGGTGGCCCGCAAGCGCTGGATCAACGCGATGAAGCCGAAAGGGGAGCTCGTGCTCGACGCCGGCGCCGTAAGCGCGCTGAAGGCCGGGAAAAGCCTGTTGCCGGCAGGGGTGACGAAAGTCACCGGCAGTTTCGGGCGCGGCGAGCCGGTGGCGATCCTGTCGCCGGACGGCGTGGTTCTCGGCAAGGGACTCGTGCGCTATACTTCGGCCGAGGCCCGCAAGATCGCCGGGCACCGGTCGGTCGAGATCGAGGCGATCCTGGGCTATCAGGGCCGCGCCGCGCTGGTGCACCGGGACGACATGGTGGTCTAGGGGACCGGATGACTGCGAAGGAACCTGCAAGGGTCTTCAAGGACTTTTGCGCTGCACTCGAGACGGAGCGAAAGAATGGACGGTCAGTTCACCGACCTGATGACCGAGATCGGCACCAAGGCCCGCGCCGCGGCCGCGGAACTCGCCTGCGCCTCGTCGGAACGCAAGGCCGCCGCCCTGATCGCCGCCGCCGATGCGGTCTGGCGGCGCAGGCAGGAGATCTTCGACGCCAACACGCTTGACCTCGACGCCGCCGACCAGCGTGGCATCACCCCCGCGATGCGCGACCGGATGCGGCTCGACGACACCCGCCTGCGCGGCATTGTCGATGCGCTCCGCCAGATCGCCGAACAGAAGGATCCGGTGGGCCGCGTCCTGGCCGAATGGGACCGCCCGAACGGCCTGCACATCCAGCGCGTGGCGACCCCGTTGGGTGTCGTCGGCGTGATCTACGAATCCCGCCCCAACGTCACCGCCGACGCAGGCGCGCTTTGCCTGAAATCCGGCAACGCCGTCATCCTGCGCGGCGGATCGGAAAGCTTCGAAACCTCCGAGGCGATCCACTCCTGCATGCTCGACGGCCTCAGATCCGCGAACCTTCCGCCTGCGGCGATCCAGTTCGTCCCGACCCGCGACCGCGGGATGGTGACGGCGATGCTGCAAGCAACGGACTTCATCGACGTCATCGTCCCCCGTGGCGGCAAGGGCCTGGTCAGCCTTGTCCAGCGCGAGGCGCGGGTGCCTGTCTTTGCGCACCTGGAAGGCATCTGCCATGTCTACGCCGACCGCGACGCCGACCTGGAGAAGGCCCGCCGGGTGGTGCTGAACGCCAAGACCCGTCGCACCGGCATCTGCGGTGCGGCCGAGTGCCTTCTGATCGACTGGCAGTTCTACACAAGGCACGGTGGCGTGCTGATCGAGGATCTGCTGAAGGCCGGCGTGGAAGTCCGCACCGAGGGCGAACTGCTGAAGATCCCCGGCACCAAACGCGCCGCACCGGACGACTTCGGCAGGGAATTCCTGGACATGATCATCGCGGCCAGGCTGGTGGACGGGGTCGATGAGGCCATCGCGCATATCCGCAGATACGGATCCAGCCATACCGAGTCGATCCTGACCGAGAATGACGCCACTGCCGAGCGTTTCTTTCAGCGGCTCGACAGCGCCATCCTGATGCGCAACGCCTCGACCCAGTTCGCCGACGGCGGCGAATTCGGCATGGGCGCCGAGATCGGCATCGCCACCGGCAAGATGCATGCGCGGGGGCCGGTCGGCGCCGAACAGCTGTGCAGCTTCAAGTATCTGGTCACGGGCGACGGAACGATCCGAAGCTGAGGCCGCCGGGCCGTGATCGGGACGCGGCAGTCCGGATCGGCCGCCCTGCGACCGGCTCAGCCCGAACGCGCGGGGCCTGAGGCCAGGATACGCCCCGACCGCCAGCTGTGGTCATGCCCGGCGTTGGCCAGGATCACCCGCCGCGCCTCGGCCGGCGGGGCATCGCAGCCGATCGAGGCGATCGTCACCCGGTTCGCGCCTTGCGGAAAACCCCGCCCAAGCCGGATCACGGCCAGCTCGCCGGGCGCCAGCGGCGGCGACTGGCCCAGAACGCCGGCGCGGTCGTGTTCGATGCGGAACCGAACCCGGTCGCATCCGGTTTCCGGAGCGGCGACAAGCAACCCATAGCTCCGGTTGTCGGAGGTCGAGGCGAAAAGGACCGTCGTTCGGCAACCGTGTGGCGCGCAGGCCCGGGAAAATCTGTCGGCCTGGGCGGTATTGGCCAGCGCGAGGCAGGCCAGAAGAATGAAGCGTTTCATGATGCACCTCGGAAATGCGATGGAAGAAAGGTCCACAAAGAATGGCAAAAGGTTAACGCGTCCGACGCCCTCCGTCCACCGAAGCGGCCCCCGACTTGACCCTGCGGCCAATTTCCGCTATGGGCGCACCACGCGGCCAGATCGGGCCGAGACGCCGGGGCGCCCGGAAACTTGCGTCCCATCATTCATGCGGTCCGATACCGCATCCATAGGACGCTGATGACCAGATTTTCCGACCTCGCGCTGGATCCGCGCGTGCTGCAAGCCGTCTCGGAAGCCGGCTACGAAACTCCCACGCCCATCCAGGCCCAGGCCATCCCCGAAGCGCTGACCGGCCGCGATGTGCTGGGCATCGCGCAGACCGGCACCGGCAAGACGGCCAGCTTCACCCTGCCGATGATCACGCTGCTGGGCCAGGGCCGCGCCCGCGCCCGCATGCCGCGCAGCCTGGTGCTGGCGCCCACCCGCGAACTCGCCGCCCAGGTGGCCGAGAACTTCGACATCTACGCCAAGCATACCAGGCTGACCAAGGCGCTGCTCATCGGCGGCGTCGCCTTCGGCGAACAGGACAAGCTGATCGACCGCGGCGTGGACGTGCTGATCGCGACACCCGGTCGCCTGCTGGATCATTTCGAACGCGGCAAGCTTCTCCTGACCGGCGTGCAGATCATGGTGGTCGATGAGGCCGACCGCATGCTCGACATGGGCTTCATCCCGGATATCGAGCGCATCTTCACCCTGACGCCGCCCAAGCGGCAGACGATGTTCTACTCGGCCACCATGGCGCCCGAGATCGAACGCATCACCAAGACCTTCCTGAAGAATCCCGCCAGGATCGAGGTGGCGCGGCAGGCGACGACCTCGAACACGATCACGCAAGGCCTGATCGAGCTGAAGCCCGTCCGCAAGGACCGCAGCTTCGGCGACAAGCGCGCCGTGCTGCGCGCGCTGATCCGCGCCGAGGGCGAGGCCTGCACCAACGCGATCATCTTCTGCAACCGGAAGATGGATGTGGACGTGGTCGCGAAGTCCCTGAAAGCGCACGGCTTCAACGCCGCCCCGATTCACGGCGATCTGGCGCAGTCCGAACGCATGAAGACGCTGGACGCCTTCCGCGACGGCACGCTGCACCTCCTTGTCGCCTCGGACGTGGCGGCGCGCGGGCTGGACATCCCGGCGGTCAGCCATGTGTTCAACTTCGACGTGCCCTCGCATCCCGAGGATTACGTCCACCGCATCGGCCGCACGGGTCGGGCCGGGCGGCTGGGCAAGGCCTTCACCATCTCGGTGCCTTCGGACGAGAAATACGTCAAGGCCATCGAAAGCCTGATCAAGGCCGAGATCCCGCGTGCCCCCCTGCCCGAGGGCTTCGAGCCCGACAGCCGCGAAGGCAAGCCCGACCGCCCCCCGCGCGAGGAGCGCAAGGGGCGCGATCGGGGTGGCCGCGGCCGGGACCGCGAGCGCCCGGTCAAGGCGCATGACGAGGTCGCGCCGATGGAGCCCCTGGTGGCCGTGCCCAGAGAGGACGCGGCCGAGGCAGAGCCGCGCGTCGAGGAGCGCCGCGAAGAGCGCCGGGAACCGCGCGGCGAACGGGGCGAACGGGGCGGCGATCGCCGCCGCGACGACCGGTCGCAAGGCAGGGCGGAACGGCACGAGGATCGTGGCGACCGACGCGAGCCGCGCGAGGATCGCCGCGACCATCGCCGCGACCGCGACCTCGGGCCATCGGTGATCGGCATGGGCGACCACGTCCCCGATTTCATCCTGCGCAGCTTTGCGCTGAAGCCCTCCGATGCCGAGGATCTGGAAGAAACCTCGGCCACGGGAACCGAAGGCTGAACACCCGAAAACATCGGGAAGGGTCCCGTCCTTGACGGGGCCCTACTTCCGTTCGACCGCGCGCTATTCCGCCACCAGCCGGCTGATGACGACCGTGACTTCCGGCTTCTTGCCGATCTCTTCCATCGCCACCTGACGGACGACCTTGCGGATCTCCTCTTCCAGCTTGCCGTCGTCGGCCAGGACCTTCCGCCCAAGCCGCCCGATGACCTCGTCAAGGTCGGCCTCCATCGTCTCGGCCAGCGGCCGTTCACCGCGCCCCTTGGCCGGCAGACCCATGAGCTCGACCCAGGGCTCGCCCATCGGGGTATCGGTTTCATCCAGGATCAGCGTGACGGTGACGACCCCGTTCAGCGCCATGCGGATCCGGTCGCGCACCACGCCGTCCAGCGCCCCGATCAGCGCGGTGCCGTCCAGGTAGAGGCGCCCGGTCTCGATGTATTCCGCGACCTCGGGCACATCGCCGGTCAGGTCCAGCATCGTGCCGTTCGGCGCCACGGCCGCGGCGATGCCGCTTTCGGTCGCGATGCGGACGTGTTCGGACAGGTGACGATGCTCGCCATGCATCGGGATCAGCATGTCGGGCAGAACCAGCCGGTGCACATGTTCCAGGTCCGGGCGGTTCGCATGGCCCGAGACGTGATACTTGCCGCCCTGGTCGTCGATCACCTGCACGCCCATTTCCGAGAAGGCGTTCCAGACCCGCAGCACGTCGCGTTCGTTGCCGGGGATGGTCTTGGACGAGAACAGGAAGGTGTCGCCCTCCTTCATCTCGATGCCAAGGTATTTCCCCCGCGACAGCTGCGCCGAAGCCGCCCGGCGTTCGCCCTGGCTGCCGGTGACGAGAAGCATGAGGTTCCGCCGCGGCACGTCCAGCGCCTCTTCCGGGGTGACGGTCTTCGGGAAGCCGGACAGGACCCCGGCCTCCTCGGCCGCCGAGAGCATGCGTTTCATCGACCGACCCAGCACGCAGATCGTCCGGTCCGCCGCCTGCGCCGCCTCGGCCAGCGTCTTGAGCCGCGCAAGGTTCGAGCCGAAGGTGGTGGCAACCACCATGCCGGACTGGGCACGGATCAACTCGGTCAGCGGTTCCG
Source organism: Tabrizicola sp. (assembly GCA_046292325.1). Lineage (GTDB taxonomy): Bacteria > Pseudomonadota > Alphaproteobacteria > Rhodobacterales > Rhodobacteraceae > Tabrizicola. Next base: position 505 of record JBKBRG010000037.1, on the reverse strand, counting down.
CCAGCGACGCCTCGGACCGGCCCTCGTGGGTGGAAAAGACGTTCGTCGAGTCACAGGTCATCACCTTCACCGGGCGCTCGGCCACGATGTCGGTGATCCGCGCATCGTCCCACCCCTCGCCCACCACGGGCGTATGGTCGATCTTGAAATCGGCCGAGTGGAAGATGCGGCCCGCCGGCGTGTCGATCACCAGCGCAGAGCTTTCCGGGATGGAATGCGAAACGGGGACGAACTGCACCTTGAACGGCCCGACCTCGACCGTCGCGGGGCGCGGCTCGACCGTGACGATCTGGTCGACCGGAAGTCCCGCCTCCTCGAATTTCAGCCGGCCGATGGTGGCGGTGAAGCGGCGGGCATAGACCTTCTTCTGCAAGCCCGGCCACAGCGGCGCCAGCGCGCCGATATGGTCCTCGTGCGCATGGGTGATGAAGATCGCCTCCAGCCGGTCCAGCTTGTCGTGCAGCCAGCCGACATCGGGCAGGATCAGGTCCACCCCGGGCGAGGT
>JBKBRG010000036.1:0-11682 GCA_046292325.1 Tabrizicola sp. | reverse complement strand
CTGACGGTGACCGACGGCCAGGCCGGTTTGCAGATCCGCAGCTTGCGGAAAAGCTACAGGAAACGGCCGGTGATCCGCGATGTCAGCATGGACCTGCGCCGCGGCGAGGTGGTGGCGCTTCTTGGCCCGAATGGCTCGGGCAAGACGACCTGTTTCTATGCCATTGCCGGGCTGGTGATGCCCGAGGGCGGACAGGTGCTGATCGACGGCAAGGATGTGACGGCCCTGCCGATGTATCGCCGCGCCCGGCTGGGGATCGGCTATCTGCCGCAGGAAGTCTCGATCTTCCGCGGGCTTTCGGCCGAGGACAACATCCTGGCCGTGCTGGAGATCGTCCAGCCCGACCGCCACAAGCGTCGCGAGCGGCTGGAGGAGCTGTTGTCCGAGTTCTCGATCACCCATCTGCGGCGCACGCCGGCGCTGGCGCTTTCGGGGGGCGAGCGTCGGCGGGTGGAGATTGCGCGCTGCCTGGCGGCGGATCCGAAATACCTGCTTCTGGACGAACCCTTCGCCGGGGTCGATCCGATCGCGGTGGGGGAAATCCGCCACCTGGTCCATGACCTTAAGGCGCGGGGGATCGGGGTGCTGATCACCGACCACAACGTCCGCGAAACGCTGGAAATCGTGGACCGGGCCTACATCCTGCATGATGGAAAGGTGCTGATGTCGGGCACCACGGACGAGGTCGTGCGCGACGAGACCGTGCGCCGGGTCTATCTGGGCGAGAACTTCCGCATCGTCTAGGCGGGCCCGCGGGAGGTGCCCATCGATTCGGTTGACAAGCCGGGTTCGGCTGGCGCCAAATGCCTGTAATGAGCGCGTTACATGCCCATGACTCCGGCCTGCATCCAGCGGTGTCTCCGCCCGGCGAAACTGGCGTGACGCAACGTTTCTTCGTTTCATTCTCGGACGGACGGACCGGATGGGGCTGATGCCCCTTGCCGGCCTGTCAGCATGCAAAAGGAGAGATCATGCGCTATCAGATCAGTGGGAAGCAGATCGACGTCGGTGAGGCTCTTCAGACCCATGTGAAGGCTGAAATGGGTGAAGTCGTTGAAAAATATGCCCAACGTCCGACCGAATGTGTGGTCGTCTTTTCGCGCATGGCGCATGAATTCGTCTGCGAGGCGGTGATCCACCTGTCCACGGGGCTGACGGCGCAGGCAAGGGGCCATGCCTCCGAGATCTATGCCGCCTTCGAATCCTGCCGCGAGAAGATGGACAAGCAGCTGCGCCGCTACAAGCGGCGGATCCGCAACCACCATTCCAACCGTTCGGCCCCGGTTGAATTCGCCGGGGCGGCCTCGTATATCCTCGCCGCAACCGAGGACGCCGACGACGCCGAGCCTGAAACCCTTCAGCCCGTGGTCATCGCCGAGATGGAGACGAAGATCCCTTCGATCACCGTCGGCGAGGCCGTGATGCAGATGGAACTGGCCGGACAGAAGATGCTGGTGTTCCGCAACGAGGGCCATGGGGGCGTGAATGTCGTGTACCGTCGGGATGATGGCAACATCGGCTGGATCGACCCTCGCAACAGCAAATGAAGCGTCCCAGTGACGCAGGAACACCGCCGACCCATGGAACTTTCCAAGCTGCTTGTCCCGGGCGCCGTCCGCGTGGTCGGACAGTTTACCTCCAAGAAGCGCCTGTTCCAGGAACTTGGCGAGATTGCCGCGCATGCCTACGGGCTGAACGGGGCGGCGGCCATCGAAGGACTGCAAGAGCGTGAGACGCTGGGGCCGACGGGCGTGGGGCACGGGATCGCCCTGCCGCATGCCCGGCTGGAGGACCTGAAATCCATCATCGGCGTCTTCGTCCGGCTGGAAAAGCCGCTGGATTACGACAGCGTGGACCGCCAGCCGGTCGATCTGATCTTCGGGCTCTTCGCCCCGAAGGATTCGGGCGTCGATCACCTGAAGGCTCTGGCGCTGGTCAGCCGGACGATGCGGGATCAGGGCGTGGTGGCCAAGCTGCGCGCGAATTCCGATCCCGCCAAGCTCTATGCGATCCTGACCGAAGCCCGGGCCCCGCAGGCCGCCTGAGCGGCGGCACAGCCGAACGAGGGGCGAAGCAAGGGGCGATGCACGGGGGCGATCAGCCGCGCCAGCGGGCGAAGCCGAAGCCCATGTAGTCGCGCGCATAGGCCTCGGCGGCGGCGGTTTCCAGGCTCTCGTCGTGGATGGCCAACAGCGCCGCCCTGGCCGGGTCCTGCGCCAGAGCGGCGGGCGGCGCGACGCCGGTTTCGGCGGCAAGATAGGCCAGACCTTCGGCCAGCCGGTCCTCGCGGATCACCAGGTCCAGGGGGTGGAAGCCGGCAAAGCCCTGCAAGACCGCCGTCTGGCTGGCAAGATCCGGATCGACCCGCGCGCCGGTCTGGCCGCCGACGGCCAACCGGCAATAGTGCAGGAAGATCCGGAAGGCGGCGCGTTCCGCCTCGACGGTCGCAAAGGGTTCGCCCGGGGGCTGCAACTCGGCCAGGAAGCCGTTGATCAGGATGCGGCGGAGGTCCGGCGCCTCGCCCAGCACGATCTTGCGGCGGAAGGCGGCATGGGCGCGCAGCAGGGGATGGCGGATGACGGTGAAGCTGCGCAGGCCGGGATGCGCGCGTTTCCACTGCCGCAGGGATTTCTGTTCGAAGCCCTCGACCACTTCGCCAAGGCTGGCGAACCAGTCGCGGACCGGCGCCTCGGGCCCGCCGCGCACGGGGAAGAACAGCAGCGGGGCCCCGGCCGAGGCAAGCGCGGTGGGCACGCCCGCCGCCCGCCGCGGCTCGAAACTGGGGGTGCGGCCCAGGTTGAACACATCCACGGCGGCGGTCGCCTCGGCCAGAGCCTCGGGGTTTTCCAGCTTGTCCTCGATCGGGCCGGGATTCTGCTTCTTCAGCGTGTCGTCCAGCCTTTTCAGCCGCGCCTCGACGCCCAGGAAGGCCGCCAGCCCGTTCAGCACCTCGAGCGAGCCGAGATCCTCGTAATCGAGATAGAAGGCCGTCTGCCCGGTGGTCTGGAGCGCGTTCAGGATCAGCAGATGGAAGGCCTGGATGTCGCGCAGATGGGCCAGGAACTCCGGCACGTCGAAGCGCACCTTCGCGGTCCTGAGCCGCCTGGGATGGGTCAGCTTCCACTGGTCGGTCGCCTGGGCGATCTTCCAGCTGACATAGCTTTCCAGCGGGTTGCGGGTCAGGACGATCTTGGCGCAACCGGGGTCGGGCAGCACCGCGTCGAGGATGCGCAGGTCATGGTCGTGGAAGAAGCGGAACCCGGGCAGCCCATCGGTTTCCTCGCGCAGCCTGCGCAGAAGGCGCGCCGGATCGCGATCGCGTTCCTCCATCGTGATCCCGAACAGTTCGGTCTGATCCTTGCGGCCAAGGATGTAGCGGTTGAACACCTCGCCGTGGCTGACCACCCCGGGCAGCGCGTTCAGGTTCGCCTCGAGCAGGTTCGACCCGGTGCGCATCTCGGCAAAGATCACGAAGGAGTGAAAGCGCGGCATCAGCGGACGATCCGGGGGCGGGGAAGGCTCTGGTGCGGCTGGGCAAGCTCGGCATCGGCCGGGAAGTCGCCCATCAGGACGGGTGCCATGCCCTGGTTGCGCAGGTCCTGGAGGAAGGCCCCGAACCCCTGCAACGGGATCAGCGACGGCAGGTCGCTGACACGGTGCGCGGCCCGGGGGTTGAGCGCGTCGACCAGCTGCTCCAGCGGCTCGGCCGGGTTCTCGACGAATTCGGCCAGGGACCAGACGCGGATGGCGGCGCGCGATCCCGGGCCATTCAGCCTGGAGATGAAATCGCTTTCCACCTTTTGCAGCCGCGCAGCCTCGGCCCGCACCTCGGCGGCGCTGCGACCCGACCGCCACAACGGCACCGCGAAGGCCCCGGTGATGACAAAGATCATCGCATTCGGGTCGCTGGCCAGGAACGGGGCGATGGCCTGTTCGTCGGCGGGGCCGAACTGGAAGCACTGGGTCTCGCCCCGGGTGTTCCAGATCAGGTTGGTCAGGAAACTGCGCGGGTTGTAGTCCCGAAGCGTGGCGCTGTCCGACAGGCCGCCCTTGAAGACGCTTTCGCCACCCGCGAACTGAACCCGGTCGACGTCGAAGAGATGGCCATGCACGCGGGCATCCAGCGCGCGGGCAAGCCAGGGCTGGAAATCGTCGAACAGCTCGACGAATCCGGAAAAGACGCCATAGGGCGCGGCCGATCTCGTGCCGCCGCGGGCGTGGGTCGGAAAGCGGCTTTGCATGTAGAGACCCGGGCGCCCCTTGACCCGCCGCTCGATCGCCTTGGCGAACAGGCGGTTGATCTTGCCGGGGTTCGGCTCCGGCGCCAGCGCCCGGTCGCCGTCGGGGCCAAGGAAGGTGCGGTAAAGCAGATCGGCCCTTGGCCAGATCTTGCGGGCAAGAAAGGCGTCGGCCTGGCGCAGAAGGTGCAGGTGATCGTCGTAGAACACATGCGGACGGCCCTGATAGTCGAACTTGGACAGGGTCAGCGACCGGCTTTCGATGCGGCTGGAGACCTGCCGGACCAGGCTTTGAAAATAGCTTTCGTCCGGGATCCAGACCCTGCGGAAATACCGGTCGATCGCGGGACGGTCGGGGTAGGAGAGAATGGCCTGCAGCGTGGGCCGGGTCAGGCACCACCACTGGCTACCCAGATGCGGAACCAGCCCCGCGGGCAGGCGGCGGCGAAAGCGCAGGGCGCGTTGCAGGGCGACATAGCCGTCGAACAGCCGGCGCTGGCGCTTCCAGGCGAAGGGAAAGCGCAGGGTGAAGCGTTCCTCGTTCAGCCCGCCGACCGTCCAGCCCACATCGGCGGTGGTCACGCTTTCGATGAAGTCGGTGTGCGGATGCGCCGCGAGATGCGCCTTCAGCGCGTGAACGGGCCGGATCGGCAGGCACGAGCCCGAAGCAAGCAGCACATGAGAGACAGCCGGAAATTCGGCCAGCATCAGGGTCGCGGCGTCGAGGGTGGCCTGGACGATGCCGAAGGTGCCCCATTCGCAGGCCGACCGGCGGGAAAAGCGGATGTCGGGCAGATCGGCCAGCGCAGCGGAAAGGCCGTCGGCCTGGTCGCGCGGCGCGCGGGCGTCGACATGGATCACCACGGGGCAGCCATTCAGGGCCCAATGCCGCGCCAGCTGCGCCGCGCGGTCGAGGTCCGCGTGGCACAGCATCACGATGCCCAGCGTGCTGTCCCCGGTCACGCCCAGTTTCCCTTCGACATCAGGCCCAGAACCTCCAGCTGGCGCCAGTTGACATATTTCTCGCTCCAATTGCACCAGAGATCGCGTTCGCGGGCGATCCCTTCGCAGTAGGCGCGGTATTCCTGGCTTTGGGCATAGTGCTGGCCCCGGGCCAGTTCCTCGGCGGCCTTGGCGGCGAAGGTGTCGAGGAACTTGGCATGCAGGAGAACGCCCGAGGGACGCTCGCCGCCCTGATCGTCGTAGGTCAGGTTCAGCGCGCGCGGCAGCATCATGTGGGTCGAGGAGACATAGGCGTAGGAGCGGTGCCATTTCACCAGCGGCGTCTTGTTCAACGCCGGGGCGCGTTTCGGCCGGTCGGCGAAGAACAGCCGCGCCCGGGGGCCGCCCTGGATCCAGAGGTTGCGATACAGTGGGTTGCGGGAGATGACGTAGTTGCCGCTGTCGAAATACTGCGCGATCTCGAAGGGGTTCTGCCCCTCGCGATAGGGCTGCCGGTGCATTGCGCCCCTGGGATACATGTCCAGCATCATCGCCGAGAAGCTCGGCGTTTCGGCGCTGTCGAGCCAATCGGTCAGCGCACGCAGGGGGCGGGTCTCGCAGAAGGGGTAGACCAGGAATTCGTCCACATCGACGGTCAGGCACCAGCGCCCGTGGCCATGCCGGCGCAGCAGGTGCATCATCCAGTCCATCCCGAAACGCGACTGCCTGTAGCCGTGCGTGGTGGTCCAGAGCGAGACATCGGGCTGATCGGCCAGATAGGCGCCCGTGCCGTCGTCGGACCCGTTGTCCACGATCAGGAAGTGGTCGATCCCGAGTCTGCGGTAGTAGGACAGGAAATAGGGCAGGCGGATGCGCTCGTTGCGCATGGTCGAAAACAGCAGGATCGGCTGTGCGGGAAGGCTGGCGGTGCGGTCGGCGACGGCGGTCAGCTGGCGGCCCCGGCGCCAGGCGCGGGCCAGGAGATAGCGCCGCTGCGTGCGCAGCCGGAAGAGCGTCGTCAGGCCCATGGCCTGCCCCCCGCGTCCGCGACCCGTCCCGTCATATCCAGCCGCCCCGCGACATCAGGCCCAGAGCCTCCATCTGCCGCCAGCCGGTGTATCGGGTGGACGCGCCACAGTGCAAGACCGGGTCGGCGGTCAGCCGGTCGTAGTAGGCGGCATACTGGGCCGCATCGCCGAAATGCTGGCCGCGGGCCTTTTCCTCGGCCGACCGTTCGGTGATGCCGGGCAGGAACTTGGTGTGCAGCAGGACGCCCGAGGTCAGCTCTCCGCCATCGGTGGCATAGACCTCGTTCAGCCGCGCGGGCAGGAGCGCGTGGGTCGAGTTGACATATGCCTGCCGCCAGTGCCAGCGGACCAGCGGGATCTTGTTCAGCGTGGGGGCCCTGCGGGGATCGTCCGCGAAGAAGGCCCGCGCCCGGGCGCCGCCCTGGATCCAGAGGTTGCGCATCCGCGGCTGGACCTGGACCTGATAGTTGCCGGCGTCGAACCAGGCGAGATGCGCCAGGGGGTCGTCGTCCGGCGTGACGGTGCCCTGCGAGACCGGGCCTTCGGGATACATGTCCACCGTCAGCGCGCCGAGGCTTGACCGCCCCTGCCGGTCCAGCCAGTCGGTCAGGGCGGGCAGGGGCCTGGTCTGCCAGTAGGGGTAGATCAGAAGCTCGTCGGCATCGAGGGTCAGGCACCAGTGGCCGTGACCGTGGCGGATGAGCAGCCAGGTCAGCCAGTCCATCCCGAAGCGCGAGGCCTTGTAGCTGGCCTCGGTCCGCCAGAGCGAGACATCGGGCTGATCGGCCAGCAGCCCGGCCGTGGCATCCGTGCTGGCGTTGTCGACGAACAGGAAATGCCGCACACCCAGCGCGCGGTGATGGCGCAGGAAATGCGGCAGCCGTGCGGCCTCGTTCCGGACGCAGGCGAAGCACAGGATATCGCCGGCACCGATCTGCCGGGTCCGGTCGACGCGAGGCGAAAGCTCTGTCCTGCGACGAAAGGCCCGCAGCAACAGAAGCTGCCGGCGACGGCGCAGCTTCAGTGCAAGAAGTGCGCCCGCCAACCCGCGTGGAGGGGCGTCCAGGGTGCCGATCGGGCAGGCATGGGGCAGCCCCCGACTGGGCGAAAGCGCCGACCTCAAGCCTATTGCGCCGCCTTCTGCATGGCGGTCAGGTCGTTCAGGAAGTTGGCGAACTCCTGCCCGAACTCGGGCCGGGCCAGACCGAAGGCGACGGTGGCCTGAAGGAAACCGATCTTGGACCCGCAGTCATAGCGCTGGCCGCGGAAGCGCAGGCCGAAGACCGAGTTGGGTTTCTTCGCTTCCTGGGCAATGGCGTCGGTCAGCTGGATCTCGCCTCCGGCGCCCTGCTTGATCCTGTTCAGGTTGGTCAGCACCTTGGGCGTCAGGATGTAGCGCCCGATCACCGCCAGGTTCGAGGGCGCATCCTCGGGGCGCGGTTTCTCGACCATGCCCTTGACGCTGACGATCCTGCCGTTGTCCTGGTCGATGTCGAGCACGCCGTAGCTGGACGTCCTTTTCGGCGCGACTTCCATCGCGGCGACCATGCAGCCGCCGGTTTCGGCATGGGCCTCGACCATCTGTTGCAGGCAGGGGGTTTCGGCGGCGATCACGTCGTCGGGCAGAAGCACCGCGAAGGGTTCGTTCCCGATCAGCCGCCGGGCGCACCAGACGGCATGGCCAAGGCCCATCGGCCGGTTCTGCCGGACATAGGCGATGGCGCCCGAATCCATGTTGGTGTCCTTCAGGACATCCAGGAGATCGGTCTTGTTCTTGCGCCGCAACTCGGCCTCGAGTTCCGGCGCGTGGTCGAAATAGTCCTCCAGCGCGGATTTCCCGCGCGAGGTCACGAAGATGAATTCCTTGATCCCGGCTGCGCGCGCCTCGTCGATGGCGTATTGGATCAGCGGGCGGTCGACCAGCGTCATGATCTCTTTCGGGATCGACTTGGTCGCCGGCAGGAACCGCGTCCCAAGACCCGCAACCGGGAATACAGCCTTGGTGATCTTTCTGGTCTTCATCTGACTCGTCCCAACTTCATCCGGTCTGGCACAATGCTTGCGGCTCAATGGTAATCGCAGCCGAATCTGACCTTAAACGGGCAGCGCCGCGGCAATATTCGTAACCTGCATCAGTCCCCCGGCCTTCGCATCAAAAAACGACAGCAGGACGACAATCCATACCGCCATCGGCGGAATCACGGGGAATTTTCGGCAAGCATCGTCTCGATGACCGGCACGTCGGACGGGTTGTTCAGCTCCCAGAACTGGCGGCCGCGCGATTGCACCTCGACGCAGAGCACGGGACGGCCCTGTTCGAGGAACCGCAGCTGTTCCAGCCCTTCCAGTTGCTCCAGCGGCCCCATGGGCCAGGTCGGGTAGTCAGCCAGCGCGGCGGGGCGGTATGCATAGACCCCGACATGGTGATAGACCGGAGTGGGTTCGTCCGGGGCATAGTCGGACCCGGTATGGGGGATGACCTCCTTCGAGAAGTAGAGCGCGCGGCCGCCTGCGCCGAAGACGGCGGTCGTCCCGCCGACCCGGCCGGCGCGGCGGTCGGCCAGGAAGCCCGCGACCGCCCGACCGTCGCAGCGCAGGACCGGGGTCGCGATGTCGGCCTGCGGATCCCTGGCAAGTCCCGCGACAAGATCCTCGACGAACCAGGCCGGCGTCAGCGGCGCATCGCCCTGAAGGTTCACCACCACATCGTATCCGGGCAGCTTCGCGGCCACCTCGGCACAGCGTTCGGTGCCGTTCCGGGCGGTGGAGGAGGTCATCACCACCTCGGCCCCGAAACCCCGGGCGTGGTCGGCAATCCGGTCGTCGTCGGTGGCCACCACCACGCGGTCGATGCCCCGGACGGCCATCGCTGCTTCCCAGCTGCGGCGGATCAGGGTCTTTTCCCCGTCCGGGCCGCGCAGGGCGACCAGCGGCTTGCCGGGATAGCGGGTCGAAGCATAGCGGGCGGGAATGGCGATCAGGGTCTTCATTTCAGCTCGACTCCCGGGGCGAAGGCGATGAAGAACGGATTGTCCCAGCCGGGCTTGCCATAGCCCAGCGGAGCATGGTCGTCGAAGCGCACGACCCGACCGCCCGCCGCGCGCAGGACCGCGTCGCCGGCGGCCGTGTCCCATTCCATCGTGCGGCCGAGGCGGGGGTAGAGGTCGGCCTCGCCGCTTGCCACCAGGCAGAACTTCAGGCTGGATCCCGCGCTGGTCATGTCGCGGACGGCGTAGCGGCGGATGTAGTCGTCGGTCGCCTGGTCGCGGTGCGACTTGGAGGCGACGACCATCAGCGCGGCATTGTCGGGGGTCGAGACGCGCAGCTGCCGCAGCGGTCCGGGCTCGGGGCCGAAGGGGCCGGTTTCCTCGACCGCGGTGCCGTCGGGCCGGGTGTAGAACAGCCGCGCCTTCGCCGGGGCGTAGACGACGCCGCAGACCGGCAGGCCGTCCTCGACATAGGCGATGTTCACGGTGAAATCGCCGCGGCGCTGGACGAATTCCTTCGTGCCGTCCAGCGGATCGACGATGAAGAAGGATCGAGCGGTCAGGTCGTGGCTTTCGGCCTGTTCCTCGGTGATCAGCGGCACATCGGGAAAGGCAGCGCGCAGACCGGCCGAGATCACGGCATCGGCGGCCATGTCCGCCTCGGTCACCGGCGAGGCATCGCCCTTGGCGCGCACCCCGAAATCGGGGCCGGCATAGACCTGCATGATCCGGTCGCCGGCCTGCAGGGCCAGTCGGCGGAAAAGCGGCACGAGTTTCTGAAGATCCATGACCGCTCCCGTGGCGATTGAAGAACCTGACGCGGGCCCTTATCCTGCCTCGTCAACGGAACGGCAAGGTTTCCCGTGGAAACATGCCGGACCAGACGGGGTTCGCGGCATGTTCCGGCACAGGCAATACGACCGATCGTGGTTCAGTCTGGGGTTCGAGACCCTGGAACTGATCTACCATGTCGCGGTGCGCAACATGCGCAAGACCCATCACAATGCGGTCCTCGGCCTGGTCATGGCGATCATCCAGTCGCTGCTGATGCTTCTGGTGATGTATTTCATGATGAGCCTGTTCGGCATGCGCAGGATCGCGGTGCGCGGCGACTTCATGCTCTATGTCATGTCGGGCGTCTTCATGTTCATGACGCATGTCAAGGCAATCGGCGCGGTCGCTTCGGCCGACGGGCCGACCTCCAGCATGATGCTGCATGCGCCGATGAACCCGATCATCTCGATCATGGGGGCGGCGCTGGGTTCGCTCTATCAGCAGACCCTGGCCGCCGCGGTCATCCTGTTCGTCTATCATGCCGCCATCACCCCGGTGACGATCGACGAACCCGTCGGCATGATGGGCATGTTCCTCCTGTCCTGGTTCAGCGGGGTCGGGATCGGGATGATCTTCATGTCGGCCATGCCCTGGCAGCCCGAGACCTTCAGCATCATCAAGACGCTCTATCAGCGGATGAATGTGCTTGCCTCGGGCAAGATGGTGCTGGCCAACAACCTGCCGCCGAACCGTCGGGACTGGTTCGACTGGAACCCGCTGTTCCACACCATCGACCAGGCGCGCGGTTTCGTGTTCCTCAACTACACGCCGCGCTATACCAGCTATGACTATGCCATCTGGTTCGCGCTGGTCTGCATCCTGATCGGCCTCATGGCTGAATTCTTCACGCGCCAGCACGTTTCGGCCAGCTGGAACAAGCGGCACTGACCGGGGCAGGGCGCGCGGGTCTTGCCCGCGAAGCTCAGTCCTCGAGCAGCCGGTCCATGGCAGCGGCGGCATGGTCCGGGTCGCCCTTCTCGATGGCGGCGACCAGGGCTTCGTAGTGCGGGGTCCGCGCGGCCGCCAGTCCTTCCGGCGGGGCGAGGAGATCGGGTGTCAGCCGGGCCTTCACCGCCTGCGCGATGCCGAATTCCAGAAGCGCGGTCGCGGCCCGCAGGAACGGATTGCCCGAGGCCTCGGCGATCACGCGGTGGATCTCGAACTCGGCCAGGGCAAAGGGCTCTGGCTGGTGCGCCATCACGCTGCGCTGGTTCAGCCAGTAGAAAAGCAGCCGCACATGTTCCGCCTCGCGCCTTGTCGCAGCCTGGCGGGTTGCCTGAAGCTCCAGCCCCCGACGCACCAGCCGGAAGTCGGCCAGGAAGGCCGGCGAGGGACCGCTTTCAAGTTTCCAGGTCAGGATCTGGCGGTCGAACAGGTTCCAGCGCGACTGTGGCAGCACGCGGGTGCCGACCTTGGCGCGGGCTTCGACCAGGCCCTTCGCCTCCAGCGTCTTCAGCGCCTCGCGCAGGACGGTGCGCGAGACGCCGAAGCGGTCCATCATCTCGGCATCGCCCGGCAGGCTTGAGCCCACGGGCATCTCGCCGGACACGATGGCGCGGCCGACCTCGTTGATGACATAGGAATGGAAGTTCCGCGCCGTCTGCCGCCCGGAGAGCGTTCGGATCAGGCTCCCGGGTTCGCTCATCTCGCTTG
>JBKBRG010000035.1:0-11834 GCA_046292325.1 Tabrizicola sp. | reverse complement strand
GGCCCACGAAGGTCGCCTCAAGGAAGAAGGCCATCAGCCCTTCGATGGCGAGGGGGGCACCGAAGATGTCGCCGACATAGTGGCTGTAGTAGCTCCAGTTCATGCCGAACTGGAATTCCATGGTGATGCCGGTGGCGACGCCGAGAACGAAGTTGATCCCGAACAGCGTGCCCCAGAACCTTGTCATCTGCCGCCAGATCGGACGGTTGGTCATGACGTAGACCGTCTCCATGATCGCGACGAGGATCGACAGACCCAGGGTCAGTGGCACGAAGAGAAAGTGGTACATGGCGGTCATGGCGAATTGCAGCCGTGACAGCTCGACGATCCCGAATTCCATGGTTCTGCACTCCATTTATCGGTCGCAGGAATCGGCCGACAAGACTAATGGCATGCAAAGCTATATAGATGATTGTTTCTTGCTGCCTTGATCCAGATCAAGAAGTCGTATCTTGTCTGCAAGTTATTTCAGCGGAACGATCCTGTCGGCAAAGGCGATCTCGGCCGGTCTGTGCGCGGCAAGCAGGATGGCGGCCTCTGGCAGATAGGACCGGATGCCGGCAAGCACGGCGCGGGCAGTCGGATCATCCAGACCTTCGGTCGGCTCATCCAAGAGCAGCACCTGCGGATGCCGCAGCAGGGCGCGCGAGATGGCAAGGCGCCGCGCCTCGCCGCCCGAAAGGCCCGTGCCCCGGTGGCCCAGTCGGGCGGACAGTCCTCCCTTCGCGGCAATGACGGTGTCGAGCCTTACCGCGCGCAGGACATCCCATAGCTCTGGTTCGCTTGCCTGACCGGCAAGGGCGAGTGCGTCGGCAACCGTTCCAGCCATCAGCGCACTGCGTTGGGGCAGCAGGGTCAGGACCGAGCGGAGCGCAGGTTCGGACCATTGCGCGATGGGAATTCCGCCGAGAAGGATCTGGCCGCCGACCGGGGACTGCATCCCCGCGAGGGCAAGCAGCAGTGTCGATTTGCCCGACCCGCTGGGGCCGGTCACGGCGATCGTCCGGCCTGGGTGCAGGTCGAAGGAAAGACCGGCGATGATCGGTGTTTGCCCGCCCGATCTTGTCAGGGCCAGATCCCGCACATGCAGCCGAGGCGCCACTTCCGGGGCCGCGCCTGTTGGCAGGGGTGTCGGGGCAGGCTGCCGGCCCACCCGCCGCGCGGCATCGGCCATGCGACCGAAATCCGAAAGGGCCCGGCGCAAGGGCGCCAGGGTCTCGACCAGGGCGAGCGCCGAAAAGAAGGCCATCGCGCCAAGCGCAGGGGAGAGCGCACCCGCCCGCGCGGCCATCAGCCCCAGGGCCAGCGCACCAGAGGCCACAAGCGTGGCCAGCAAGGACAGTTCCAGCGCTGCCTGCCGCTCGGCCCGGTTCAGGGAGCCGCGAAGGGTCAATCGCCGATCCTCGGCCCTTTGCACTGCCCGCCGCTGCGGCTCGAGCTGGCCGTAGACCGCAAGATCGTTCCTTGCGCGGATCAGGTCGACAAGCCGCGCACGGAAGGCCTGCGCTGCCATGTCGGCGCGGCGCGACAAAGCGAGCATCCGTCCCGCGAACCTGCGCGCCACCCACAGCGCACCAAGCGCATATCCCCCGACGATCCACATCGCGAGAACCGGCCCGGTCAGCGCCCACAGCACTGCCAGGGCCAACGCCAAGGTGACAAGGCCCGAGAGCGCCGGCAGCGCGAGCCGCAGCGGCAGACCATCCAGCGCGTCGATATCGGCGGTCAGCCGGTTCAGCGCCTGCGCGCCACGGATGCGCACCATCCGGTCGTAGGACGCCGCCAGATGCGCCCCCAGCACACGCAGCCGCAGGCTTTCCAGCGCGCGCAAGGTGGCGTCATGGGTCAGTAGCCGTTCGCCATATCGCGCCGCCGCTCGGCCAAGCGCCAGAAACCGCACCATTGCCGAGGGGCGGAAGACATCGAATGTCGCACCTGCCCCTGCCAGCCCCGCGGCGGCGGCAGCCGTGATGAACCAACCGGACAGGCCCAGAAGCGCCGTGCCCATCGTCAGCACCACGGCCATCAGGGCAGCCCCGCGCCACAGCGCACTGCGCTGATCGCGCCACATGTGCCCGAGGATCGTCCAGAGATGCTTCATTCCTCGGCCCCGAGGTCGATCACCCTGTCCATCCGAGCGGCCAGCGCCGGATCGTGGGTGGCCAGGATCAGCGTGGCGCCCCGCGCGGCCTCGGCCAGCAGCCCTTCGGCAACCTGCGCGGCGGTGTCGGGATCCAGATCGGCAGTCGGTTCATCGGCAAGGATCAGGTCGGGCGCAGCCAGGATGGCGCGCGCCAGCGTCATCCTCCGCGCCTCGCCGCCCGACAATCCGCCGCCGGTCTCGCCAATCCGGGTGTTCAGACCACGCGGCAGGGACTGCGCCACATCCGTCGCGGCGGCAATCTTCAGCGCACGCAGCAGATCGCCCTGCCGCCCGAGCGTCAGGTTGCCCCGCAGGCTTCCGGTCAAGAAGTGCGGCGCCTGAGGCATCCACCCCAATCGCGCCCGCCAGGCATCGGCATTCGCATCGTTCAGGGGCTGACCAGCAACCTGCACCTCACCCTGGTCCGGCAAAGCCAGCCCGGCCATCAGGCGCAGGACGCTTGTCTTGCCCGCGCCGCTTGGCCCGACGATGGCCACGCGTTCGCCCGGCCTGACCACGATGTCCGGCACGGCCTTTCCCGTCGGCAGACGGCACCCGCGCAATGTCACGGTCGCCGGCCCGGGCAGCGGCGGAACCCTTGCGCCCGTTCCCGGCAGGGGCCGACCCGGATCGGCCGCATGGGTGGCGACCTCGTCCAGAACCGCTTCGGCGGCGGCCTTGTCGTGCCAGGCGGCAGCAAGGTCTCGCAGCGGCTGAAAGAAGTCTGGCGCCAGCAACAGAAGGAAGATCCCCGCCTGCGGCGCCAGCGGTGCGCCCCAGGTGCCGAACGACAGCGCGCCGAGCAGAGAAAAGCCGACATAGACCGCCACCATGGCGACGCCGATGGCCGCGAAAAGTTCAAGCACGGTCGAGGAAAGGAAGGCCACCCGCAGCACGGCCATGGTGCGCGCTCGCAGATCGCCGGCTTGCGCGGCAAAGTCCGCCACGACCCTTTCGCCCGCGCCAAGCAGGCGGATATCGACCAGCGCCGAAAGACGGTCGACCAGAAAATCGTTCAACGTCCCGATCTCGGCCATCTGGCGGGCGCTGGCTTCTTTCGCGGCCAGTCCGATCAGCGCCATGAACACCGGGATCAGGGGGCCCGCGACCAGAAGGATCAGCCCCACCGCCCAGGACAGCCAGAAGGCAAGCGCGAGGATGACCAGGGGCACGACCATGACCCGCGCCCGTGCCAGGCCATAGCGGGTGAGGAATGGTCCGAGCAGTTCCAGCTTCTCGCCGGCAAGCGCCGCTATGGCACCGGCGCCGCCGAACGGATTGTCATCCGTCCGCCCCGCCTCGGCCCGCAGGATGGCGCCCCGCACCTGATGGATGACGGCATCGGCAGCGTTCTGGGCCAGGGTTTCGGCCCGGTATGTCAGCACCGCGCGTCCGGCGCCAAGAAGACCGAACAGTGCCGCCGAGAGGAGAGGGTAAACCGGCGCAGCGTCCAGCAAGGCCCCCAAGGCCTGTGCGACGACAGCGGCCTGGGCGATCCACAGGAGGCTTGCCATGACGGAAAACGCTGCAGCGCGCCTTCGGACCTTCTGTCCGGGGGCGAGCAGAACTTGCGATGATGTTCTGGCACTGCGCAAGGTGTGGGGACCGTTAAGTTGATTCCTGGAATGGACTTATCGCGGCCGGAAGTCTTCGCTTGTGATCTGGATCAAGTTCCCCTGCCTTCTTGGAGGGTAAGGATAAGAAACTTGTAGCGCGAATGAGACTTCGATGCGCCTTACCACAAAGACCAATCTGGCGGCCCGTGTTCTGATGGCCTGCGCCTGCAATCGGGACAGGACCTTGCGCACCAGCGATATTGCGCAAGCCAGCAACGCCTCGTTGAACCACCTTCTGCAGGTGGTCAACGGCCTGCAGGCGCACGGTTTCATCGAAACCCAGCGCGGGCGACACGGCGGATTGCGGCTTGCCCGTTCGCCCGAGCAGATCTCCATGGGATCGGTCTTCCGCATCTTCGAGGCGGGGACACCCTTTGCCGAATGCTTTGACGCCGACGCCAATACCTGCCCCTTGTCCACCGCGTGCCGCCTTCGCGGCTATATCGCCCGCGCGGTCGAGGCCTTCTACCATGAACTTGACATGGTGACACTGGAGGACCTGACCCGCGGCAATTGCGGACTTGCGGCACTCTTGAACGTGCCGGAGACGCTTGCCGATGCTTGCCCGCAGTCTCTGTCCCGGGCATGAGCTCGGCCGTCACCGTCTCATGTTGCAACCGCCCACTCGCCCGGGATGATCCTCATCTCGATGGCCGGACCCTTCTGGGCGATGCGGAGGGGACTCAGCAGGACATCAGGGCCTGCACCCGGCCTTCAGGCCTCGCCACCACAGACTGCCTGCACCATTGGACGACACTTGCGATGTCGGTGGGCAGCGCCACCGCTTCATCGCCCGCAAAGGCCAGAAAGGCCGCAAGGTTGAGGCCGTTGACGCCGACCAGCACCGGAATGCCCAGTTCGACGGCATCGCCGATCACGGGAACCAGACCCTTTCCTTCGGCCTCGCGCTTGCCGAACTTGTTCACGACAAGGATGTCGGCGCCAGGCAGGCGCTGCTGGACTTCGGCGACCGACTGTTCCAGCGCACCGGAGTCGAGCGTGCAGCCCCGGGCAAGATCGCCGCGATCCTCGCTGATCCGGACGACGGGACCGTCGGGAAGGATCCTGAGGTCCATGTCGCACTTGCGGCGATCGGGGCGTTCGATGTTCGACTGCACCGTTCCGGCAAGGCGCAGTCCATCCATCTGCAACCGGTCGGCCACGACTGCGATCAGCGCATCCGTCCGGCCGCGGCCCTGAAGTGTCACATAGGCAAGTCTCACCGCTGTCTCCTGCTGCGCCATGGAAACGAAAATGCGCCGCCGGCTTCGATCCGGCGGCGCATCCTCATGGCTTCAGAGCTCCACTTCCCACGACTTGTAGGAAACGGCCGCCGACGCCGGGGTGGCATCCGAGATCTTGCGGATGTTGGCCCAGGCGTGCTTGTAGTTGGGCAGGATCAGCTCGTTCACGCCAGCGTTCACGATGTTGCCCTGCGTCCCGTTCGGGGCACCGAAGAGCATGAAGGTCTCGTTGCGCCGGGCGGTCGGCTCGGGGTAGGCCAGCGCCTGGGTGGCACCGACATCGTTGTAGACCTCGACCATGTCGCCCGCCTTGATGCCCAGTTCGGCCATGTCCTCGGGGTTGATCTGGATGAAGGGCACCGGGAAGCGGTCCATGACGAACTCGTTGCCCTGGTCGAGGAACCAGTTCTGCCAGTTCATGTTGGCGCGACCGTTGTTGATCAGGAACCGGTGGTTGGCCTGCTGCTGGGCCTTGCCCGGTGCCTGCCAGCCGCGCCATTCGCCAAGGCAGAACAGCGCCTTGCCGTCCTCGCGCCCGTGACGGGTGAAGACCCCGTCCTCGTAGAGGCGCGGCGTGCCGATCAGCTTGCCGTTCTCGAAGCCCTTCACCGGCTCCAGCACCCCGTCGTTGCCCATGGCGCGCAGGCGCTCGTAGGTGACTTCCGGGTTGCCCTTGTTGTAGCCGTCCATGAAGGCGTCTTCTTCGGTCTTCCAGTCATAGCCCTTGAACTGGTCGGCATACTCGTTGCGGCCCTCCTCGCGCAGGACACGCTCCATGTGCTGCGCCAACTTGGCGGCGATCAGGCAGTCCGGCATGGCCGAGCCCGGCGGGTCCATGTATTTCTCGGTCAGCCGCAGGCGGCGCTCGCCGTTCATCGAGGTCAGGTTCATCTCGCCCGATTCGACCGCCGGAAGGATGACATGGGCCGCCTGGCCGATCTGGCTGTGGATGATGTCCACGCAGACCGAGAAGATGCCGCCGGCGTTGATCGCGGCCACGATGGCATCGACCAGCTCCTCGCGCGTGGCCCCGGCGCGGGCGTCCATGGCTTCCTTCACCATGTTGGACCGGCGGTTGTAGACGCGCTTGAATTCGGCCGCGTTCAGCGTGGTCTTGTAGTGGTCGTTGGCCCAGATGTGGTGCACCTTGCCACCGCCCGCGATGATCAGCTGGTCGATGTAGGGCGCCGGGCGGCCGACATGGGCGTCGGAGGGGCGGTAGTAGCCTTCCTGGTGCCCGCCCAGACGGCAGCAGCCGCCGCCTTCGCGTCCGACGTTGCCGGTGGCCAGCGCGATGTTCAGCAGGCTGCCGATGGCACGGTAGTTGTCGTTGCCCCAGATGATGCCCTTCTCGTAGCCGGTCACGCACTTGCGGCGGCTGCCGTCTTCCTTGGGCTTGGCGATCCACTCGGCGGCCTGGATGATCTGCGCCTCGGTCAGGCCGGTTGCGGCAGCCCCATCGGCCAGGCTCATCCTGCAGGCGTCGCGGGCGGCCTCGAACGAGCCCAGCGCGGCCGGATGGGCGCTGTCGGCCGGCACGGCCACATCGCCCTGGAAGGTGGACTTGGCGATGAAGTCGGCATCCACCCAGCCCTGGTCGGCGATGTAGGTGAAGAGCGTGTTGTGCAGCGCCACGTCCGAGCCGGGCTTCAGCGCCAGGTGCAGCACGTTCTCGGCGCCCGCCACCTGTTCGCAGGCGTCCACCGTCACCGTGCGGCGCGGGTCCGAGATGACGACCTTGGCGCCGTTCTGCATCCCCTTCACCATGTGGTTCAGGAAGAGGTTGGTCTGGCATTCCATCGGGTTGGTGCCGACCAGGAAGATGGTGTCGGTGACTTCATAGTCGCCGTAGTTGTAGTTCAGCTCGTCCACGCCCATGTCGCGGCTGGAGTGAACTTCCGAGTTGTAGGCCGGGCGGTTGTGGATGCGGCAGTGCTTCACCTTCATCGACTCGAAGTAGAGCTTGCCGGTGCCCCAGGTGTTCTCGTAGCCGCCGGCCGAGCCGCCGTGGTCGAACATCGAGACATAGAGGTCGTCCTCGTTGTCCTTGTCGATCACGCGGGCGGTGACACGGGCGACCAGGTCCAGCGCATCGTCCCACGAGGTCGGCTGCCAGGTGCCATAGCGCCAGACCAGCGGTTCGGTCAGCCGCTGCTGCTGGGTGCCGGTCACGTCTGAACGCCGGTTCTCGGCCATCCGCGCGCCGCGGATCGAGCCGAGGCCCGAGTTCACGACGCAGTTCACGTCCGGCTTGATCACCAGATGCACGTCCTTGCCGTTCTGCTTGACCACGTTGTACATCGAGGGCGCATACCAGGCTGCGGTTTCCGCGCCCTGCTGTTTCGACAGATCCTCGCCGATCCAGTTGCTGTCCGTGGTGCCCTGGGTCTTGAGCGGCCAGGTGTAGGCCTTGTAGCCGCAGCCGACGATGCAATAGTGGCAGGTGACGTTGTGTTCCTTGGCGCCCGCGGGAATGATCGGCAGGCGGTCGATGTTGCGCTTGTAAGCCATGTCGATGCCCCCTTATGCCAGCACGTTGGACAGACGGCCGTAGATCAGCTCGTCCGCGCCTTCGGCATAGATGTCGCCCTTGTCATCCACGCGCAGCGTGAACTGCGGCAGGTTCTGCGTGGCATGGCCCCAGATCTGCTGGCCGCCCTTCTCGCAGTCGAAGCGGCTGAAATGGCCGGGGCAGTTCAGGGTCTTGTCCGCAGCATGGTAGGACATGGGATAGCCCTTGTGCGGGCACAGCACCGAAAAGGCGACGATGTCGCCGTCGGGTCCGACGCCGCCCTCGACCGCCGTGCCCAGCTTCAGCAGGACGCCGGGGCTGTCGGCATCGGGATAGCCGATGTCCATCGGCTCGTTCACCTTCAGATCGGCAATGTTCGCCAGCTTGGCGGATGGGTAATCCACCAGCGCGCGCGCCTGCGCCTTGGCCTGCCCCGCGGGCATGACCGTAGCCGCCGCAGCCCCTGCGACACCGAGGACACCCCCGCGCAGGAACTGACGGCGGCCGACATCGACCAACCGGTTGCACTTCATGGTAGCTAACCTCCCTTGGCTTCCTTTGCCACAGGTTAGCAGGGGAGAACCTGCGCAGGACCGGCAGAATGCCTGCCTTGATCCTTCGCAAGATGCCCAAAGATAAGGCATATTTCGGATGTTCGGTTTTCCGAACATGCCATCGATCCGATCCCGGGCCCCAGTCCGGTCATAGCCCGAGCTTCTGCATCTTTTCCCAGAGCGTGGTTCTGGACACCCGCAAGAGCCTGGCCGCCTCGCCGACCTGACCTCCCGTCCGCTCGAGTGCGGCAAGGATCTGCGACCGCTCTGCCGCATCCCGCACCTCGGCAAGGGATCGCATGCCCGTATCGCCAGCCCGTTCGGGAAAAAGGTCTGAGGTCAGCACCAGATCGCCAACCGCCGCCAGGACGGCATGCAGCAGCCTGGCGCGCAGTTCGCGCCCATTCCCCGGCCAGTCATGCGCCCGGATCGCCTCTTCCGCAGAGGCCGCGATCCCGCGCAGCGGCGTGGCCCTGCGCGCATTCAGGGCAGGGAAAAGACGGCCTGCAAGCCAGACCGCATCTTCCGGTCGCTCGGCAAGAGCCGGGACCACGATCTCGTGCGAGGTGAGAAGCGACAGCAGATCGGTCCGGAAACGATCGGCGGCCTTCTCCTCCAGCCGCAGTCCGGCCGTCGCGATCAACCGGAACTCCGCCCGTCTGAGCGCGGCAAGCAGCAGGTCCTGGCAATCCGGAGCGAGGCGGCCGATGCCGATGATGATCAGGCTTCCCTCGCCGACATCCGAGATCGCACCGGCAAGCGCCGCGCGGTCGAGATTTCCGCCAAATGCGTCCAGGACCATGGCCGGGGCCGCCCGCCGGTCGGAATGATCGTGGATGCGACGGGCGAGCCTGAGCTTGCCCAACCCCGGGCCACCCCGCAGAAGAACGGGCGAGTCGCGCTGTGCCGCCTCGGCCACCTGGCGGTCGATTGTGCGGGCCACATCGGAGATCCCGGTTTCCGGAGGCATCTCATGGTCTTCGCGCGGCTGCATGATCTGGGTCAGACGCAGCAGGAACTGCGCGATGTCGAAGGGCTTTGCGATATAGTCCTTGGCACCGGACCGGACCAGGCGAACGGCCTGATCAATGGACCCCTGCCCGGTGATGAAGAGGAATGCCGGCGGGTGCCCGGTTCGCGTCAGGGTCTGATACAGTTCCTCGCCCGTGCCATCCGGCAACCGGATATCGCAGATGACCGCGTCGATCGGCTTCCGGGGCGTCCGGATCGCCGGCAGGGCACGCAGCATCTGACGGTGCCATTGCACCTCGGCCCCTTCCAGCTCCAGACGCTGGACAAGCGAGGCCCCCATGATCTCGTCGTCCTCGACCAGAACGATGCGCCTGCCTTCAAGCATCGCCAGCGTCCCTCAGGGGCAGGGTGACGCGGACATGCGTCCTGCCACGCACCCTTTCGTGATCGATTTCCCCCCCTAGCCCGGACACCAGATCGTGCACCAGGCGCAGGCCGACCCCTCCGCCCGGAGGCAGCGGGCCCGATGTCAAAAGCCGGTCCAGATCGGCCTGACTCAGGCCGGGGCCGGTGTCGGTGATTTCGATGAGAAGCCGGTCCCGGCTTTCCGAAACCGTGACTTCGACCTGCCCGCCCTGACCCGCCGCCGCACCCGCGTTGAGAAGAAGGTTCATGACGACCTGCCGGACAGGCGCGGCGGGCAGACGCGCCAGACCTGCCTTTCCCGCCTCGACAGTCCAATGCAGCTTTTGCGCGCGGCTGGCGATCTCGGGTTCGAACAGCAGCCTGAGATCCTCGAAGTCTTCGAGGCGCAGCACCTGGCCGACGCGGTCGAGGCGGTTTTCATCCAGAATGGCCCGGGTGACATCCCGAAGATGCGACAGCCCGCGCTGCATGAGCTCGGCGGATTTTCGCACGACCTCGGGCCGGTCCGAATAGCAAAGGATGGTGTCGGCCGCGTTCAGCAGACCGCCGAGAGGATTGTTCACCTCGTGCGCGAGCGATGAGGACAGCCGTCCAAGGCTGACAAAACGCTCGCGTTCCGCAAGGCGACGCTCGGCCTCGGCGCGGCTTTCGACCGCGGTGGTCATGCGGTTGTAGGTAGAGATCAAGCGCGAGAGCACCGGATCGCCACGCGGGATATCCGATTCGGCAATGGGCCTTGGCGCACCTTTGGAATCGTCCATCGCCGACACCAGAAAGCCGACCGGGCGAAGGATCCGCGCGACAGCCAGCCAGCCCCCGAAGGCCAGAAGCGCCGTGGCCGCCGCATTGCCGAACAGAAGCCACATCGCAACATTGCGGCGTTCGGCCAGCAGGTCGGTCACATCGAGTTCGGTCAGAATCTGTCCGATCTGACGGCCCTGGAACAGCAGCGGTGCCGCGACCCGAAGCACGGGGTCACCGGTCATGCGAACTGCACCGGGCGGAACCGCGCCCTCCTCGAACCCTGCGACGGCTTCACCTACCGGCGCGCGGCGCGGGTCCGTGGCGGCGAGGATGCGCCCACGCTCGTCGGCCACAATCGACAGAAGCAGGCGCTGCCCGTCATAGGCGGATCTGGCCCGGTCAAGAATATCGTAGATCTCCCAGACGTCCTTCCGAAGCACGGATGGGCCGAGAGCGACCGACAAGCCCTCGACATGCAGGCGCGCGGTTTCGGACAGGCGGGCGTCCTGCACCCGGCTCAGGGCGGACAGGACGCTCTGGCTGGCCAGAAATCCGAGCAGGATCATCAGGCCCGCCATCACCAGCGGGACGCGCAAGGTGACGGGCAGGTTGCGAAAGCGCTGCACGGGTCTCATCCGCCGGACAGGATGGCCATGCGGGCGGCGATGCCGTCGAACAAGGCATCCTCCCCCGGCACGATCTCGTCGAGGCTGAGGAGTTTCAGCGCTTGCCGCCCCCGCGCTGTGCCCGAAAGGCCCAGCAGCGCCGCCCGGCAGGCCATCACCGCAGGCTCGTTCATGCGGTCCGTCCGGGCCACCATCGGGGGAAAGCCCAACCACTCCGAGCGCAGGATGACCTTTGTCCGTGCTGTCAGATCCGGCTCGGCGGAACTGAGCGCCTCCCAGACGTAGCCATCGACGCTGCCGGATCGGGTCAAGCCGCCAGCCACCGACCGGACCACGTTGCGATGACCATAGGTGAAGATGACGCGGGCAAAGAACCGGTCCGGGGTCTGGCCGTCCCGCGCGAGGTCCGAGGCCGTGACCAGATACCCGGAATTGCTGTCAGGGTCCGAAAAGGCGTGGGTTCCACCGCGCAGGTCTGCCAGCGAGGCCGCGGGATCATCGCTGGCGACGATCAGGTAGGACTGGTAAAGCGGTCGCCCGCGCCAGACCGGCACGCCAAGAAGCGAAAGTTCGGCCTTGTGCTGAAGATAGGGATAGCCGCATGTCCATGCGGCATCCACCGAACCGTCGAGAAGCGCGCCCGAGATCTCCTGATACGTCCGTCGCTGGACAAGCTCGATCTCCTGGCCCATGCCCTCGGCCAAGGCGGCGCGAAGGGCAGAGATGACTGCCGCGTCGTTGTCAAGGAAGACGGGCGTCAGCGCAAACCGGAAGGGCTCCTGGGCCTGCGCCCGGCCTCTGGTCACAAGGAAAGGTGCGGGGAAAGATGCGGCCGCCACTCCCTTCAGCACAGCGCGACGTGTGCTTTTCATTCCTGCCCCCCCCAAAGCGCGTCTCCCCCCGCGCCACCTGCGACCTCGACGCAACACGAACCTGCTTGTCCGACGATGGCCGAAATCGTAGATCGACGATAGACGGAATTCCACCGGCTTGGGAA
>JBKBRG010000034.1:0-11988 GCA_046292325.1 Tabrizicola sp. | reverse complement strand
GTCCGCCTTCACCTCGTTGCCGTGCAGGATCAGGAAGCGGTCCTCGGGGATCGTCTCGCCGACGATGGCGAAGTCGAGATCCCATTTCGCGAAGATCGCCCGCGCCTCGGCCTCCTTTTCCGGACGCAGCACCATCAGCATCCGCTCCTGGCTTTCGGACAGCATCATCTCGTAGGCGGTCATGCCGGTCTCGCGCTGCGGCACGTCGTCGAGTTGCAGCCTGATCCCGAGGCCGCCCTTGTCGCCCATCTCGACCGCCGAGCAGGTCAGACCCGCCGCGCCCATGTCCTGAATGGAAATCACCGCGCCCGAGGCCATGAGCTCGAGACAGGCTTCCAGCAGGCGCTTTTCGGTGAAGGGGTCGCCCACCTGCACGGTGGGGCGCTTTTCCTCGATCGTGTCGTCGAACTCGGCACTGGCCATGGTGGCCCCGCCCACCCCGTCGCGGCCGGTCTTGGCGCCGAGGTAGACCACCGGCATCCCCACGCCCGAGGCGGCCGAGTAGAAGATCCTGTCGGTATCGGCCAGACCGGCGGCAAAGGCATTGACCAGACAGTTGCCGTTGTAGGCGCGATGGAACCGCACCTCGCCGCCCACGGTGGGCACGCCGAAGGCATTGCCGTAGGCGCCGATCCCTTCGACCACGCCCTTGACCAGATGCGCGGTCTTGGGGTGGTTCGGCAGGCCGAAGGACAGCGCGTTCATCGCCGCGATGGGCCGCGCGCCCATGGTGAAGACATCGCGCAGGATGCCGCCCACGCCGGTCGCCGCGCCCTGGTGCGGCTCGATGTAGGAGGGGTGGTTGTGGCTCTCCATCTTGAAGATCACCGCCTGGCCGTCGCCGATGTCGACCACACCCGCATTCTCGCCCGGTCCGCAGATGACCTGCGGCCCCGTGGTCGGCAGCTTCTTCAGGTGGATCTTCGAGGATTTGTAGGAACAATGCTCGTTCCACATCGCCGAGAAGATGCCGAGTTCGGTGAAGGTCGGCTCCCGCCCCATGATCTCCAGCAGGCGCTGCCATTCGTCGGGCTTGATCCCGTGGCTGGCGACGAGTTCCGGCGTGATGGCGGGCTCTTGCATGGCATCCCCTTGGACAGGCACTTTGGCAGCTTGGCCCGCCTCATAAGCGAAAGGATGGGCAAGGGCAAACTGCCCCGGCCTGCCGCGCCACAAAATTCCTTGCCAGTTTCTCGCCCCCCCTGGCGCGCCTGTCGAAATCGCCGCTTGCCGCACGCCCCTGCGGTGGGATCGCGGGGCCAGCCCGCCCTCTGGCTGCAAGCGGACGGCTGACCATGAAGGACCTTCCGACCTTCCCTGCCGCTCCGGGGCCGAACCCGCGCCGAGACGATGGATGGCCCCTGCGCCGAGACCCGCATGATCCGGGCGGCTTCTGCCCGATTGAGGCCGGAGCTTCCTCGCGCCGTCACCCTTGCCGGCTTGAAGGCCGGTCGCGGCTTCCTTATGGCCGGACTGGACCGCAAGGGATGAAAAAAAGGCCGAGCTTGCGCCCGGCCAAGTCCAACAGGGAGGTACGAAGGGACGAGAGCACAGTCATCGTCGCTTCGAGCGTTCAGATAGTGCCGCATGCTTGCGCAAACAAGTCCGGAATGCCCGACGTTTGGGCAAGGCCGCTATGCAAATGCTGCATGGCAGCAATCAGGCTGCCGCATCCTCGGCCTGACGGCGGCGGAAGGACATGATCTCTTCGGTCACGAAGTCGCGGAAGGCGGCCACGCGCTTGGAATGGCGCAGTTCCTCGGGATAGGCCAGGAACACCGGCACCTCGGCGCTTTGCACGTCCGGCAGAACGCGGACGAGATTGGGGAAATCCTCGGTCAGGTAATCGGGCAGGACACCGATCCCGAGGTGGTTCAGGACCGCCTGCAACACCCCGAAATAGTTGTTCACCGTCAGGGTAGAGGGGATGTCGTGCGTCATCAGCTCGGCCACCAGAAGCGCCCCCGCCGCCACCTGGGGCGTGCCGGCATGCTGTGCGATCAACCGGTGACTGCTGAAATCGTCCATCGTCTCGGGCGTGCCATGCGCCGCCAGATACTCCGGCGTGGCGAACAGCTGCATGCGGATCTGCATCAGCCGCTTGCGGATCAGGTCGGCCTGACTGGGCTCCTTCATGCGGATCGCCACGTCGGCCTCGCGCATCGGCAGGTCGAGGACGCGCTCTTCCAGCATCAGGTCGATCTTCAGGGCCGGATATTTCTCGTAAAGCCGCGCCAGCCTCGGCGCCAGCCACAGCGTGCCGAAACCCGTGGTCGTGGTCACCCTGAGTTCGCCGAAGACCTCGTCCTCGCTGTCGCGGATCCTGGCCGCCGTCGCATCCAGCCGCCGCACCATCTGCTGCGTCGCGTCGAACAGCAGTTCCCCCTGTTCGGTCAGGATCAGCCCCCGCGCGTGGCGGTGGAAAAGCGTGACCGACAGACTTTCCTCCAGCGCCCGGATCTGGCGGCTGACGGCGGATTGCGACAGGTGCAGCACCTCGCCGGCATGGGTCAGGCTGCCCTTCTCCGCCACCGCGTGAAAGATCCTCAGCTTGTCCCAGTCCATCCGCATTCTCCAAGATCCACTCGAACCCTAGCACGACCCGTCGCAGATAGGGAATCGGCTGTGGATGTAAACCCCGCATCTTGTGACCTTGACAGCTTTCCTTTGATCTTTCGTCCCGCCACAGTCCATCTTATGATCCCGAAAAGGGCAGGCGCGGCACAATCGCGCAGAGTGGAAAGCGGCAGGCATGGCAGTTGGCGTATTTGATTCGGGCCTTGGCGGTTTGACTGTCCTCGATGCTTTGACAAAGCGTCTCCCCGAAGTGCCCTTTGTCTATTTCGGCGACAATGCCCATGCGCCCTATGGCGTTCGCACCGCCGATGACATCTTCAACCTGACCTGTGCCGCGACCGAGCGGCTTTGGGCCGAGGGCTGCGACCTTGTCATCCTTGCCTGCAACACCGCCTCGGCCGCCGCGCTGAAGCGGATGCAGGAAACCTGGGTTCCCCCTGACAAGCGCGTCCTCGGCGTCTTCGTGCCGCTGATCGAGGCGTTGACCGAACGGCAATGGGGCGACAACTCGCCGCCCCGCGAAGTGGCGGTGAAACATGTCGCGCTGTTCGCCACCCCCGCCACGGTGGCCAGCCGCGCCTTCCAGCGCGAGCTTGCCTTCCGCGCGATCGGGGTGGATGTGGAGGCCCAGCCCTGCGGCGGCGTGGTCGATGCGATCGAGCAGGGCGACGAGATCCTGGCCGAGGCGCTTGTGCGGTCCCATGTCGAGGCGCTGAAACGCCGGATGCCGGCGCCCGAGGCGGCGATCCTGGGCTGCACGCATTATCCCCTGATGGAGAAGGCCTTCCAGGACGCGCTGGGACCGGGGGTGAAGGTCTATTCCCAGGCCAATCTGGTCGCCGAAAGCCTGGCCGACTACCTGACCCGCCGCCCGCAGTTCCTCGGCACCGGCACCCGGTCGAAGTTCCTGACCACCGGCGATCCGGCCTATGTCTCGGACAAGGCCACCCAGTTCCTGCGGCGCAAGATCACCTTCGAGGCCGCCTGATGCTGCCGCTGGCCGCCTGGCGCGCGGCGCGGTTGTCCGCCCTGTGCGCGCCCGACGGCTGGCTGAACCTGGTCGCGCGGATCGAGCTTGTCCCCGGCCGCCACCCGGTCGGGGCGGGGCAGGGGCTGCGGCTTCCCTCGGGCCCCGACCTCCTCGGCACGCTGGAGCTGACCGAGGCAGGCGCCAGCTTTGCCCGGCCGGGAGAGGCGCCGCAGCCCTTCCTGCCGGTTCCCGATGCCTTTCCGCAGCTGCGCGTGGATCCCTTCCTGCTGGAAATCCATACGGTTGACGGCGTTCCGGCGCTGCGGGTGCGCGATCTGACGCTGACGCCGCAGGTCGCGCTGCGCCACTATCCCGAGGATCCGGCCTGGACGATCCGCGCCGCGTGGGAAAGCCTGGCCCCGCTGGCTGCCGAGGTGGCGATGAAGGACGGATCGACCGAGGCGGTGATGATCACGCACCGGGCGCAGTTCCGGTATCGGGGGCAGAGCGTGACCCTGACCCCCACGCACTGGAAATCGGGCAAGCCGATGTTCGTCTTTCGCGATGCCACGGCGGGCGAGACCTACCCCGCCTGCCGCTTCCTCTTCGGCGAGGATCCATCCGACACGGAAATCACGCTCGACTTCAACCGCGCGATCTCGCCACCCTGCGCCTTCACCGATTTCGCGATCTGCCCCTTGCCGCCGCCGGGCAACATCCTGCCGTTCCGCATCGAGGCAGGCGAACTGGCCCCGTAGGTCGGGCTTCAGACCGACTGCCCCCGCAGCCTGCGCCGGATGGGCGATCCGCCCCCTGCCAGCAGCGCAAGCCTGGCCATCCGGTGTCGCGGCGGCGCGGCCCGGGCCACAGCGCCCGCCGCCCGAAGCAGCGCCGCGATCTCGACCGCTCTTCAGGCCGCATGGCTGCCGCCGCGCACCCCGAGCCTTCTTTCCGGCTGCCAGATCGGCCGTCTGCGGCCGCCGGAACAGCGAAAAGGCATGCCCCGCGGCATGCCTTTCCAGACCTTTGCAATTCCCTGACGCCCGCGAGCAAGCTGCTGATAATGCAGCGAAATCGCAGACTGTCCACCGTGGACGGGTCAGTCCTTCGCGCGTTCGACGTAAGAGTCGTCGTCGGTGTTGATGACGATCCGCGTGCCCGGCCCGATATGGGGGGGCACCATGACCCGCAGCCCGTTGTCGGTGATCGCCGGCTTGTAGGAGGACGAGGCAGTCTGCCCCTTGGTGACCGGCTCGGTCTCGACGATCTCGACGGTGATCTTCTGCGGCACTTCGATCGCGATCGGCACGCCCTCGAAGGTCTTCAGGTAGCAGCGCATGCCTTCCTGAAGGTAGGGCTTGTTGCCCCCCATCACCTCCTCGGTCACGACGACCTGCTCGTAGGTGTTGGGCTCCATGAAGTGGAAGCCCTCGCTGTCCTCGTAGAGGTAGTCATACTCGCGTTCATCGACGGTGGCCTTTTCGACCATCTCGGTCGTCCGCCACCGTTCCGAGACCTTCACCCCGTCCGAGATGCGGCGCATGTCCACAGAGGTGGTGGGGGTGCCCTTGCCGGGGTGGAAGTTCGTTGCGGTCAGCACGACGTAGAGCTTGCCGTCCATTTCGACGACGTTGCCCTTGCGGAGCGAGGAGGCGATGACTTTCAAAGGTCGGGTCCTTGTTGTAACGGGGGTGCGGTCCCTGCGGACCAGCTTCTGCCCGCGCCCCTAGCCGATCCCGACCGGAATTTCCAGATGAATCCCGCATCCCCCTGGTGGGCACCCTCGCGCCACGCCGACCGTCGCCCGCTTCTTCTGACCCGCAACCGCATCCAGGCGGCGATCCGGGGCTGGCTGGCGGGGGAGGGATTCACCGAGGTCGATCCGGCTGCGCTGGCGATCTCTCCGGGAAACGAGGCGCATCTGCACGGCTTTGCGACCAGGGCGATCGGGACCGACGGCGAGGGGCGGACCCTGTATCTGCACACCTCGCCCGAATTCGCGATGAAGAAGCTGCTTGCGGCGGGAGAGACCCGGATCCATGCCTTTTCGCACGTCTGGCGCAACCGGGAACGCGGCGCGCTGCACAGCCCGGAGTTCACCATGCTGGAGTGGTATCGGGTCGGAGCGGGATACGAGACCCTGATGGCCGACACGATGGCCCTTCTGCGCCTGGCGGCACGGGAGGCGGGGGCCGAGGTGCTGCGGTTCCGGGGGCGGGCCTGCGATCCCTTCGTCGAGCCGGAGCGACTGTCGGTGGCAGAGGCCTTCCGGGTTCACGCGGGGGTGGACCTGATGGGGTCGATCCGCGAGGACGGAACGACGGATGCGGGGCGGCTCGGTGCGGAACTGGACCGGATCGGCCTGCGGCGGGCGGGGGATGACACCTGGTCGGACATGCTGAGCCGGGTGCTGTCGGAGAAGGTGGAGCCGAAGCTGGGGGACGGGCGGGTCACGATCCTCGACCGCTACCCGGCCGCCGAGGCGGCGCTGGCGCGCAAGGTTCCGGGGGATGCGCGGGTGGCGGAGCGGTTCGAGGTCTATGCCTGCGGGGTGGAGCTGGCGAACGGGTTCGGCGAGCTGACCGACCCGGTCGAGCAGCGCCGGCGCTTCGAGGCGGAGATGGCGGAGAAGGCGCGGGTCTATGGGGAGAGCTATCCCCTGGACGAAGACTTTCTGACCGCGCTGGAGGGGATGCCCCCGGCGGCCGGGATCGCGATGGGGTTCGACCGGGTGGTGATGCTGGCGACGGGGGCGCCCCGGATCGACGAGGTGATGTGGACGCCGGTGCCGTGACCTGTCCACGGTGGACAGGTCCGGATTGAGGAATGGAATCCGCGGGATGTCCTTGGGCGTCCACTGTCTGGAAAGAAGGTGCCGCGCCGGCCGACCCCCCCCCACCCCCGGCCCCTCCCCCCGCGGGGGGAGGGGAGGCGCCTCTCCCCGGCGTCGGAGCCAGGCCGGAAGGTCGGCGCCTGGCGCAGGCGGCGGATGCCTCCGGCGGGAGTATTTGCGAAAAGGGCAAGCCCCTGGCCGGAAAATGTGCCGGTGACATTCCGCGGTCTTGCATCGGGGGCGCAAGGGGCGCAAAGAGGGCGCGTTTCGTTTGCGGGAGCCGTGCCATGACCCATCGCATCGCCATCCTCGGCGCCTCGGGCTATACGGGGGCGGAACTTGTCCGCCTGATCGCGACACATCCCGGGATGCGCATCGTGGCGTTGTCGGCCGACCGCAAGGCGGGCATGTCGATGGCCGAGGTCTTCCCCTTCCTGCGCCACCTGGACCTGCCGAGGCTGGTGAAGATCGAGGAGATCGACTTTTCCGGGGTGGACCTGTGCTTCTGCGCGCTGCCGCATGCGACGACGCAGGAGGTGATCGCAAGACTGCCGGAAAGCCTGCGGATCGTGGACCTGTCCGCCGACTTCCGCCTGCGCGATCCGGCGGAATACGAGAAATGGTATGGCCAGCCCCATGCTGCGGTAGAGATCCAGAAGGAGGCGGTCTATGGCCTGACCGAGTTCTATCGGGACGAGATCAGGTCCGCGCGGCTGGTGGCGGGCACGGGCTGCAACGCGGCGGCCGGGCAATTCGCGCTGCGGCCCCTGATCGCGGCGGGCGTGATCGACCTGGACGACATCCTGATCGACCTGAAGGCCGGGGTATCGGGGGCAGGGCGCAGCCTGAAGGAGAACCTGCTTCACGCGGAATTGTCCGGCGGCACCCATACCTATTCGGCGGGCGGCAGGCACCGGCATCTGGGCGAGTTCGACCAGGAGTTCTCGAAGGTCGCCGGCCGGCCCGTGCGGGTGCAGTTCACCCCGCACCTGCTGCCGATGAACCGCGGGATCCTGGCCACGGTCTATGTGAAGGGCGATGCGAGGGTCGTCCACCAGGTGCTTGAAAAGGCATATGAAAGCGAGCCCTTCCTGAAGGTTCTTCCCTTCGGATCGCTGCCTTCGACGCGCGACATCGCGGGGTCGAACTTCTGCCACCTCGGCGTCATCGGCGACCGGATCCCGGGTCGCGCGGTGGTGGTTTCGGTGCTGGACAACCTGACGAAGGGATCCTCGGGGCAGGCCATCCAGAACGCGAACCTGATGCTGGGGCGGCCGGAGACGGAAGGCTTGATGCTGGCGCCGGTCTTTCCCTGAGCCTTGCCCATGGCGCCGTGACGCAGCCGGGGGGCTTGACTGGACGGGTGGCATGTCCAAGTTGAGGGAACTGGCCCGGTGTCGGGCGGGGGGAAGGGCATGACCGAGAAACAGGCGTTCCGGGGCCTGAAGGGGCTGAAGAAGCAGCGGCGCATCCAGATCGTCGCGCTGGCGGCGGTGGCGCTGATCGGTGCGACGGGTCTGGTCGGCTATGCCATGCGCGACGGGATCAACTTCTTCCGCTCGCCGACCCAGGTGCTGGAATCGCCGCCGGGGCCGGGCGAGACCTTCCGCATCGGCGGGCTGGTGGTCGAGGGTTCGATCCGGCGGGGCGCGGGGACGGAGATCTCGTTCGCGGTGACCGATACCAACGCGACGGTGCCGGTGCGCTACACCGGCATCCTGCCTGACCTGTTCGGCGAAGGTCAGGGCATGGTGGCGCTGGGGCGGATGGACGGCGACACCTTCGTCGCGACCGAGGTGCTGGCCAAGCATGACGAGACCTACATGCCGAAGGAAGTGGTGGACGCGCTGAAGGAGCAGGGCGTCTACGTCGACCCGAAGGCCAGGCCGGAAAGCTGAGCGCGCGCCCTGGCAGGGCTGCATTAACGTCGCTTCGGCAGGCTGCCCGCCGTGTGAAGGGGGGTGCCCATGCCGGATGTCCGACAGATTGCCGAAGAGATCGTCGCCCGCGAGGGCGGTTTCGTGAACGACCCGGACGATCCGGGAGGCGCGACCAACCATGGGGTGACCATCGGGACGCTGCGCCGGCTGGGGATCGACGTGAACCGCGACACGCGGATCGACGTGGCCGACGTGAGGGCGCTGACCCGCGCGCAGGCGGTCGAGATCTATCTGGAGCATTACTTCCGGCGCCCCGGCATCGCGGCCTTGCCGGAGACGATCCAGGCCTCGGTCTTCGACATGTATGTGAATGCGGGGGCCAATGCGGTGAAGATCCTGCAGCGGCTGCTGACCGACATGGGCTTTCCCTGCGATCCCGACGGGGCGATCGGGCCGCAGACGATCCGGGCGGCGCAGATGGCCTGGGAGGCGGCGCCGGCGCATCTGGCCGATGCCTACGGGATCGCGCGGCGGAACTACTATTACGCCCTGGCCGACAGTCGCCCGGCCAGCCGCAAGTTCGCCCGGCGCAAGGATGGCGGCAAGGGCGGCTGGATCCTGCGGGCCGAGGCGTTCATCAGCCCGAAATACCACCTCACCGAGGCGCAGCACCGGGCAAGGGTGGCCGCATGGGAGTGATCGGCAAACTGGTGGGAGCGCCCGGTGCCGTGACGGCCTTGGGGGAGGCGGCGAAGGGGGTGGCAGAGGTCTTCGTGCCTTCGGCCACCAAGCGGATGGAATATTCGGCCGAGGCGCAGATGGCGGCCCTGCGCCAGCTGGGGGAGGAGTATCAGCATCCCGCGCTGTCCTGGTTCGACCGGATGGTGAACGGGCTGAACCGCCTGCCACGGCCGTTCCTGGCCTTCGGGACCATCGGACTGTTCGTCTATGCGATGGTGGACCCCAAGGCCTTTGCCTACCGCATGGTGGGGCTGAACGCGGTGCCCGAGCCCTTGTGGTGGCTTCTGGGGGCGATCGTCGCCTTCTATTTCGGCGCGCGGGAGACGCATTACTTCCGCAACCGGGCGGTGGCGTCGCCGTACGCATCGGCAACCGCTGCCGCGCCGGAGGAGAATGCGGCGCTGGAGGAGTGGCGGCGGGGGTGATCCTGCCGCCGATCCTTGACCTCTGATCGGGCCTCTGGCATGGCCTTTCGCATCAGAGGATGTGATCAAATGAACCTGTTCGCCGATATCCGTGAGCTTGTGGTGGCCGAGCTTGAGGCGCTGATGGCGTCGGGCGTGCTGCCTTCGGGGCTGGACCTGTCGCAGGTCGCGGTCGAGCCGCCGCGGGATGCCGGGCATGGCGAGATGGCGACCAATGCGGCCATGGTGCTGGCCAAGCCCGCGGGCATGCCGCCGCGGGCGATCGCCGATGCGCTGGCGCTGCGGCTGATGGAGGATCCGCGCGTCGCGGGCGCCGATGTGGCGGGGCCGGGGTTCCTGAACCTGCGGCTTCATCCGGCGGCCTGGCAGGGGCTGGTGCGCGAGGTGCTGGTCAAGGGAACGGACTTCGGGCGGTCGGCGATGG
This sequence comes from Tabrizicola sp., assembly GCA_046292325.1. Lineage (GTDB taxonomy): Bacteria > Pseudomonadota > Alphaproteobacteria > Rhodobacterales > Rhodobacteraceae > Tabrizicola. The sequence goes on along the minus strand of JBKBRG010000034.1, from coordinate 2,138 downwards.
GCGGGGGCCGCAAGGTCAACGTCGAGTTCGTCAGCGCCAACCCCACCGGGCCGATGCATGTGGCCCATGCGCGCGGCGCGGTGGTGGGCGACGCGCTGGCCTCGCTGCTGGACTTCGCGGGCTATGCGGTCACGCGGGAGTATTACATCAACGACGGCGGCGGGCAGGTCGATGTGCTGGCCCGGTCGGCCTATGAACGCTACCGCGAGGCGCATGGGCTGAGCCCCGAGATCGCCGAGGGGCTCTATCCCGGCGACTACCTGATCCCGGTCGGCGAGGCGCTGAAGGACAAGTACGGCGACAGCCTGCTCGGCCGGCCGGAAGGCGAATGGCTGGCCGATGTCCGGACCTTTGCCACCGACATGATGATGGCCACGATCCGCGACGACCTGAAGGCACTGGGCGTGACGATGGATGTCTATTCGTCGGAAAAGGCGCTTTATGGCACGGGCAGGATCGAGGCGGCGATCGAACGGCTGCGGGCCCTCGGTCTGATCTACGAGGGTGTGCTGGAGCCGCCCAAGGGCAAGACGCCCGAGGACTGGGAGCCGCGCGAGCAGACCCTGTTCCGCTCGACCGCCTTCGGCGACGATGTGGACCGCCCGGTGAAGAAGTCGGACGGCAGCTGGACCTATTTCGCCCCGGACATCGCCTATCATTACGACAAGGTGACCCGCGGCTTCGACGAGCTGATCAACATCTTCGGCGCCGACCATTCGGGCTATGTCAAGCGGCTGAAGGCCGTGGTCAGCGCCCTGTCGGAGAACCGGGTCAACCTGGACATCAAGCTGATCCAGCTGGTCAAGCTGCTGAAGGGCGGCCAGGTCGTCAAGATGTCCAAGCGCGCCGGGACCTTCGTCACCCTGCGCGACCTGATCGACGAGGTGGGGCCGGATGTCGTCCGCTTCGTCATGCTGACCCGCAAGAACGACGTGCCGCTGGATTTCGACTTCGACAAGGTGACCGAACAGTCCAAGGACAACCCGGTCTTCTACGTCCAGTATGCCAATGCCCGGGTGAACTCGATCCTGCGCAAGGCGCGCGAGGCGGGGCTGGATGTGAGCGATGCCTCGCTTTCGTCGGTGCATCTGGCGCATCTTGGCCACGAGGCGGAACTGGCGGTGATCCGCAAGCTGGGCGAATGGCCGCGGCTGGTGGAAATCGCCGCCAAGGGGCACGAGCCGCACCGGGTGGCCTTTTACCTCTACGAGCTCGCCTCGGACTTCCACGGGCTGTGGAACAAGGGCAACGACGACGACAGCTTGCGGTTCATCCAGGAGGATACCGCAATTTCTGCGGCGAAAATCGCCCTTGCCCGGGCCGTGGGCGTTGTTATTTGCGCAGGCCTTGGTATCCTTGGCGTCACTCCGGTCGAGGAAATGCGCTGACGAAAGGCGCCCCGGTCGGCTGAAGGCGCGAGTGCAGGGACGGATCAACCGTCCCGCAGGCAGGGGCAGCAGATGGCGGACGCGGATTATGACTTCGGCGGCGGCTTTCCTCTTGACGGGGCCCGGGCGCTGCATGGCGTCCGGGATGTCAACCGCGCGGCGCGGGTGCAGCGCGTCCTGAACATCGCTGGCGCCGTCACCTCGCTGGCGCTGGTGATCGGTCTTGGCGTCTGGGGCTACAGGCTGGCGGTGCGCGATGTGAACGGCGTTCCGGTGATCCAGGCGATGGAGGGGCCGATGCGCATCGCCCCGGCCGATCCCGGCGGCGCGATCGCCGATCACCAGGGGCTTGCGGTGAACGAACTGGCCGAGACCGGGGTCGCCTCGCCGCCGCCGGAGCGGCTGGTGCTGGCGCCGCGCCCGATGGAGCTGCAACCCGAGGATGCCGCCGGCCTTGGCGGGATGCTGCGACCGGGGCTGACCGAGGCCTCGGCCCCGACCGGGGCCTTGCCCGCCGACCGGGACCTGGCGCTCGCCGCGGCGCCCCCGACCGAAAGCGCGGACCCGACCGAGATCGCCATCGACGCCGCCCTGGCCGAGGCCCTGGGCGAGATCCCCGACGCAGCCCTGTTCGAGCCCGCGGACACGCCGATCCCCGGCCTGGAGGAGAGCGAGCCCGTGCCCGAGGGGGCCATCCTGGCGTCGATCCGGCCCAAGGCCCGGCCGGGCAGCCGGGCTCCGGCCCCGGCG
>JBKBRG010000033.1:0-12082 GCA_046292325.1 Tabrizicola sp. | reverse complement strand
TGTTCTTTTTCCGGCGGGCCAGGACTTCGATCGTCGTCTCGATCTCGCGGGCGCGACCGATCACCGGGTCGAGCTTGCCCTCGCGGGCGAGCTTCGTCAGGTCACGGCTGAACTGGTCGAGATCGGGCGTGCTGGAAGGCGCCTCGACCCGGCCTTCCTCGGCACCCTTGCCCACCACCTTCGTAACCTGCTGGCGAAGCGCCTGCGGCGTCAGTCCGTATTTGCGCAGGATCGACGCGGCGAGGCCTTCACCTTCCTCGGCGAGGCCGATCAGCAGGTGTTCGGGCCCTACATAGGAATGGCCGAGTTCGTTCGAGGCGATGAAGGCCCGGTTCAATGCGTCCTTGAGCCGCGGGCTGACGCCGATTTCACCTGCCGCCCTGGCCTCGCCGCGCTTCGCCTCCGTTTCGATCTGCCGCCGCAGATCGTCCGCATTCACCTTGAACTGTTCCAGGATCGTCCGGACGATGTCGGACGAGGTCAGTGCCAGAAGCAGATGTTCGGTATCGACCTCGCTGCGCCCGAATTCTCCGGCCTTCTGCGCGGCATCCTGCAACAGCTTGTTGCCCTGTTCGCTCAGCCGGTCGGCGATCGTCTGTCCGCTGCCGCCCCGCCGCGATCCACGGCGCGGCGCTGGCGCTCCATCGCCGAAGGTGGCGTCAACGATATCGTCATCGCCGTCCCCCATGGAACCGAGCGTGCTGCCCCGCAACGGGCTGTCGCCGAACAGGCTGCCGAAGCCACTATCGCCGAAAAACTCGTCAAGAAGGGAACGCCGCCCGAACAGCGATTCAAGCGGTGATGCGCTGCGGCCGGAGCGGCGCACCATCTCGCGGTAATGCTGATCGCACAGCTCCATGTCCCGCACCTGGCCATTGGCCGAGGCCCGAACGCGCGCCGTGGCCGGACGTCCACAGATGTCGCATTTTCCGTTGGCCATGATCTCTCCTTCCGTTTTCAGCTTTCAGTTCTTCCTAGGTCGAACATGCTGCCCGCGCCTTGCGCTGGATCAGGTCGGCGCGATCCCGGGGCGTTGCACCCTGGCCGTGAACTCCGACAGGTCGGCTTCGTCGAGCGTCTCCCTCTCGAGAAGCCGCGCGGCGCTCTCGCGCAAGAGAGCGGCATTGACCTCGAGGATGGCCAGCGTCCGGTCGAACACGTCATCCAGCACCTCGCGCACCTTTTCGTCCATGCGTTCGGCGGTGGCATCGCTGTAACGGCGGTTCAGCCAGGACGACTGGTCGCCGTTGCCCAGAAATCCGGGCCGATCCGTGTCATAACTGACATGGCCCAGATCGGGGTCCATGCCGTAGCGGGCCACCATGGCGCGGGCGATGTCTGTGGCCTTCACAAGGTCGTCGGCGGCACCGGTCGAGAGGTGACCGAAAATGATCTTCTCGGCCGCGCGCCCGCCCAGAAGGACGGCGATCTTGTTCTCCAGTTCCTCGCGCGTCATCAGGAAGCGGTCCTCGGTCGGCCGCTGGATGGTATAGCCGAGGGCGCCGATGCCGCGGGGAATGATCGAGACCTTGTGCACGGGATCGACCCCCGGCAGGGCCATCGCCACCAGCGCGTGCCCCATCTCGTGATGCGCCACGATCTCGCGCTCGCGCGGGTTCAGGACACGGTTCTTCTTTTCCAACCCGGCGACGATGCGCTCGACGGCGTTGTTGAAGTCGTCCATCGTCACCGCCTTCGCCTTGCGGCGGGTGGCGAGCAGCGCCGCCTCGTTGACGAGATTGGCCAGATCCGCCCCCGAGAAGCCGGGGGTCAGCGCCGCGACCTTCTCGGCATCGACATCCGGGGCGAGGGTCACCTTCTTCATGTGCACGCCCAGGATCTGCACGCGCCCCTTCTTGTCGGGCCGGTCCACCAGCACCTGCCGGTCGAAGCGTCCGGCCCGCAGCAGCGCCGGATCGAGGATCTCGGGGCGGTTGGTGGCGGCAAGCAGCACGATGCCGACCGAGGGGTCGAAGCCGTCCAGCTCGGTCAGAAGCTGGTTCAGCGTCTGCTCGCGCTCATCGTGGCCGCCGGCGATCTGGCCCGAGGACCGCGCCCGCCCCAGCGCGTCAAGCTCGTCGATGAAGATGATCGCCGGCGCGGCCTTGCGGGCCTGTTCGAACAGATCGCGCACCCTTGCGGCGCCGACGCCCACGAACATCTCGACGAATTCCGAGCCCGAGATCGAGAAGAAGGTCACGCCCGCCTCGCCCGCCACCGCGCGGGCGAGCAGCGTCTTGCCGGTCCCCGGCGGGCCGACCAGCAGGATGCCCTTGGGGATGCGGGCCCCGAGCCTGCCGTATTCGGCCGGGTTGCGCAGGAACTCCACCACCTCTTCCAGCTCGGCCTTGGCCTCGTCCACGCCGGCCGCATCGGCGAAGGTGACACCCGTCTCCTTCTCCATGTAGACCTTGGCGCGGGACTTGCCGACCTGCATGAAGCCGCCAAGCCCCTGCCGTTCGGCGAACTTGCGGAAGACGAACATCCACAGCCCGAAGAAGACCAGCGCGGGCACGATCCACGACAGCAGCGCGCCGATCCAGGTATTCTCCGGCACGCCCGTGATCTCGACATCGGCCGCGTCCAGCCGCTCCATGATCGCGGGATCGACGATAGCGGTCACGAAGCCGCTCTTGCCGTCCTGCGGCGTCGCGAAGGTGCCGGTGATCCTGTCGGCGCCGACCGCCACCGAGGCGATGGCCCCGTCCGCGAGATATTTCTCAAAGTCGCTGTAGCTGATCGGCGCGACGCTGCGATACCCCGCGATCAGGTCCTGGATGAAGATCACCGCGAGGAAGGCGAAGACCCAATACCAGATGTTGAACTCGGTTTTCCTTTCCATGACCGTCCCTCTTGTCTGCATGTCGGCAGCTGCGCCATTCTCGAAACACTTGTCAGGTGAGTGTTGCCATTCGGCAATGCAAGATCCTCTCACAGATTTCCTTGTGATGGTGCCGCGCCAGTGGAAAGGAGCCGGGGATGTTCTGGACGACCGTGGACCATGAGGACTTGAGGCTACGCTCGGCAAGCCATCGGACCTTGAACCTGATCCATTCGGTCCTGCTGCTGGCGGGCATGGCGGTGCTGGCCTGGTTCATCCTGTCCGCAATCCTTGGGCCTGGCTGGACGCTGGTCATCATCGCCGGATCAGTGGCGGGACTCGTGCTGTCGCCGGGCATCCCGCGCCGCTACCTCCTTCAGGCCTATGGCGCGCGGCGGCTGTCGGGGCGGGATTTCCCCGAGGGCACCGCGCTGCTGAGCACCTTGTCCCGCCGCGCCGGACTGCCGCGCGTGCCCGAACTCTACTACATCCCCAGCCAGTTGCCCAATGCCTTCGCCATGGGAAGCCCCGAGGAAAGCGTCATCTGCGTCAGCGACGGGCTTCTGCGGCTGTTGACCCGGCGCGAGCTGGCGGGCGTTCTGGCCCACGAGGTCGCCCATGTCGCCAATCGCGATCTGTGGATCATGGGACTGGCCGACGTGATGTCGCGCGCGGTGTCGCTCGCGTCCTGGATCGGGCAGATGATCCTGCTTCTGAACCTGCCGCTGATCCTTGCCGGGCTTGCCCATGTGCCCTGGCAGGTGCCGCTTCTGCTGATCTTCTCGCCCACGATCATGGCCCTTCTGCAACTGGCGCTGTCGCGCACCCGCGAATACGACGCCGACCGGGGCGGGGCACTCCTGACCGGCGATCCCGAGGGCCTCGCCTCGGCCCTCGCCAAGCTCGAACGCCGCACCGGAAGGTTCTGGGAAGAGATGGTGCTGCCGGGCCGGCGCATCCCCGAGCCTTCGCTGCTCCGGACCCATCCGCCCACCGCCGAGCGCGTGCGGCGCCTGCACGAGCTTTCCGTCCCGCAACGACCGATCCCCGACGATGCGCAAGTGCGCTTCGTGCAGGCCGAAAGGGTTGCGCCGCCGCGCTTCGGCCCCTGGGGCGTCTGGCGCTGAAAAATCTCGCGCGGCCCTCTTGAAGTTGCAGAGGGGCAACACCTTATCGACAGCGAAGCGCCCGATCGGGGTTTCACGGACACGCGGAAAGGCTCGGCTGTGACAGCGGGCTACCGGCCCTTCGCCAGTGGGGAAGGCGTTCGGAGAGGCGGCACGACCTGATCTGTCTCATGGCCGCGGCGTTCCGGCGGTCCATGTCCCTTGGGCACTTCCATTGTTTGGACCGGACTTGTGCCGGCGATGCAACCAAGGAGGCGAGACATGTTCTACCCTGCATATGTGCGTCGCAGAGACCCGTTTGCGCTGATGCGCTCGATGCTGCGCGATTTCGATGCGCTCACCGCGCCCGTGACGGGGCAGCCCGTCTTTCCGGCTGTCAATGTCTGGCAGGGCGATGAGGCCGTCGCGATCACCGCCGAACTGCCCGGAGTCGATCCCGCGGATATCGACCTCTCCGTCAAGGAGAATCTGCTGACCATTTCGGGCGAGCGCAAGCCGCCGCAGCTGCCCGAGGGCGCGCGCTGGCACCGCAACGAACGCGTCTTTGGCAAGTTCGCCCGCACCGTCCGGCTGCCCTTTGCGGTCGACGAGGACCGGATCGAGGCGCGCATGGTCAATGGCGTGCTGCGGATCGCGGTCGGTCGCCCCGAAGCGGACAAGCCGCGGAAGATCGAGATCAAGGCGGCCTGAGAGGAGGAGAGAGTCATGGCAAACGAAGTGACCCAGACCAGCGACAAGACCCCGGCCGAGACCCCGGAACCGACGACGGGCGGGCGCATCTATCGGCCGCTTGCCGATATCGTGGAAACCGACGCGGGCGTGACGCTCATGCTCGAGATGCCGGGCGTCGCGGCCGAGGACGTGGACGTGACGCTTGAGAAGCGGGTTCTGACGATCCGCGGCAAGGTCCGGCCCACCAGTCCCGAAAAGCTGCAACTGGCCTATGCCGAGTATGGCGAGGGCGATTTCGAGCGCGCCTTCACCCTGTCGGAGGATTTCGATCCCGAAAGGATCGAAGCCAGCGTCAGCAATGGCATCCTGACCCTGACGCTGCCGCGCGCGGCCGAAGCCCAACCGAAGAAGATCGCCGTCAGAGGCGCCTGACACAAAGGAGACATTCCCATGCAGATCAAGGATCTCATCCCCTGGGCGCGCAAGGACCATGCGCCCGAGCCCAAGAGCGAGGACAAGAACCCGATCGCCACGCTCCAGCAAGAGATGAACCGCGTCTTCGACAACTTCTGGAATCGCTTCGGCGATCTCGACTGGCCCTGGGGCGGCGGCGAGGCGAAATCCGATGTCGTCGAGACCAAGGACCATGTCGAGGTGTCGATCGAACTGCCCGGCATGGAGATGAAGGACATCGAGGTGTCGGTGACCGACGACATGCTGACCGTGAAGGGCGAGAAGAAGATCGAGCGCCAGGAAGAGAAGAAGGGATATTACCTGTCCGAGCGCAGCTATGGCGCGATCTATCGCACGATTCCGCTGCCTCCGGGCGTGGATGGCGAGAAGGCCGAGGCCAGCTTCCGCAATGGCGTGCTGACGATCCGCCTGCCGCAGACACCCGAGGCGCAGGCGAGGGTCAAGCGCATCGAGGTCAAGGGGGCCTGACAGGCGGGTCCGGCGTCGCCGCGGATTGTCGCGGCGCCGCCGCCTAGCGGGGGAAACAGGAAATGCTGAGACGATTTGCCATTCTTCTCGTGTTCGCCTTCGGTGTCGCGACGGGGCCCGCGGCTGCCCAGGTCGCCACCGCCGGGACCGATGCCCGGGGCATCCCGACCATTGCGCCGCTTATCGACGCCGTGGACGACGCGGTGGTCAACATCGCCGTGGTCTCCGAACGACCGGCGCAGATGACGCCGCTCTTCCGCGACCCGTTCTTTCCGCCCTTCCTGCCGCCGCCCGACCGGATGCCGCCGCAGCGGCAGATGAGCGCCGGGTCGGGCGTCATCGTCGATGCGGAGGCAGGCTATGTCCTGACGAACAATCATGTGGTCGAGAACGCCGACGAAATCCACGTCACCCTGCGCGACAACCGCAGTTTCGAGGCCGAGCTGATCGGGCGCGATCCGGCCACCGATATCGCCTTGCTCCGGATCGAGGCCGATGATCTGACGGCCGTTCCGCTGGGCGATTCCGAGGATCTGCGGGTGGGCGACTTCGTCGTCGCCATCGGCAATCCCTTCGGCCTCGGCCAGACCGTGACCAGCGGCATCGTCTCGGCGCTGGGCCGCTCGGGGATCAACCCCGAGGGTTACGAGGACTTCATCCAGACCGACGCCTCGATCAACCCGGGCAATTCGGGGGGCGCGCTGATCACGCTCGACGGCAAGCTCGTCGGCATCAATACCGCGATCATCGCGCCCAATGGTGGCGGCAATGTCGGCATCGGTTTTGCCGTGCCGATCAACATGGCGCAGACGGTGATGGCGCAGCTGATCGAGTTCGGCGAGGTGCAGCGCGGCCGTCTGGGCGTGACGATCCAGGATCTGACGCCCGACCTGGCCTCGGCCCTTGGAGTCGAGTCCAAGACGGGGGCCATCGTCAGTTCCATCGAGCCGGGAACGCCGGCGGACCGCGCCGGACTGTCGGCCGGTGACGTGATCGTGGCGGTGGACGGCCAGACCGTGGAAGGTTCGGCCGATCTGCGCCAGAAGATCGGGCTGCATCGCCCGGATGACAGGATCCAGATCACCTATCTGCGGGATGGAGAGCGTCGGACGACCGAGGTTGCGCTGGACGCATCCGACGATCAGCCGCCGGCAGGGCGCGAAAGCGACGGGTCCGATGCGCTCGCAGGTGTAAGACTGGTTCCGCTCGACTCCACGCATCCCGGCTGGGGCGAGGTGGAGGGCGTCGTCGCCGCCGATGTCGCGCCGGACAGCCGCGCCGCGCGGGCGGGGCTGATGGCGGGTGACGTGATCATCGCCGTCAACCGCCAGACCGTCGCGACGATCCGCGACATCGACCGCGCGCTGGAACAGGCGCCGGGGGCGGTCGCCCTCTCGGTCTGGCGCGAGGGCCGGTCGCTCCTCGTCATCCTGCGGCCGTGAGACGCGCGCACCTGCAGCAAGACCCGGCCCCGGCCCGGCGACTGTCGGTCCGGGGCCGCTCATCATAGTGGAAAGCACATGACTGTAGCAATGACGAAGCCGACCTTTCGGGAAGAATGGAGTGCAATGACCCTATACGAGCGGTTCGAACAGTCGGTGATCGTGGTGCTGACGGGCATCATCATGGTCATCGTGCTGGCCGCGCTGTGGCAACTGATGCGCGAAGTCGGGATGCGGATCGTGGCCGACGCCTTCGACCCGCTCGACTACGCCACGTTCCAGGCGGTGTTCGGGATGATCTTCACGGTGGTCATCGCGCTGGAGTTCAAGCGGTCTCTGCTTGTGGCCATGGAGCGCCGCTTCGGCATCGTGCAGGTCCGCAGCATCATCCTGATCGCGCTGCTGGCGATCGTGCGCAAGTTCATCATTCTGGATCTGGCGGAAACGGACCCCGCCAAGATCGCGGCCCTGGCCGGCGCGACGCTTGCTCTCGGCGCCGTCTACTGGCTGGTGCGCGATCAGGACATGCGCGAACGCGCCGAAGCCGGGGCGGCGTGACGCCGCCGACTCTCCCGTTGAATGAAGAACCGGGCCTCCGATCCCTCTGCGACATCCGGCATTGCCGCAACCGCGTCGCAGGACAAGACCAGGACGGCCGACCGCACGCCTGTGCAGCGCCTGCATCCCGACGATGCGGCGATGCCGAAACAGAGCAAGGCCGTCTCTTGTCCCCATGATCGTCAGGGCGAGCCCGAGACTTGCGGCCGTTTCGATGCGGGCCCGATCTCTGCCGGCGGTCAGGAACGCCCCGACCGGCAAAGTGACATCACGAAGACAACCAGGACTCGGGCCGGCCCCTACGATGCCGGCCCCCGGGGGCACAGGCTTCGGCGGCGGGACGGACGAGGAAGATCTCGCCGAGACCTTCGCGCCGTTCCAGGAAAGGGGCGCGCGGGGCCGGGCGCGTTCCGCCGCGAGGTTCACGGCCGGGGTCATGCTTGGCATCATCACTTCGAGTTCGATTTTCTCGGCACCGCCCGTGGCAACAAATGCCGCGTCACCACGCCGGACAGCAACCTGATCCAGATCGCTGTCCATCCGGGCCTGAGGGACGGCCTGATCCTGTGGCCGCGCGGCAAGGGCGCGCCCGGGATCGGCAAGGGCGGGCCAGCGATGCGCGGGTGCCCGCTGCATCTGCTGGTCCCCCCAGCAAGAGCGGCGGCCCTATCCCGGAACCGCCGCCTCCGCCCGCCAGCGGCGCAACCGGGCGAAGAAGGCCCACGTGGCCGCCAGCGCCAAGAGAAAGCCAAGCGCGATCTGCCAAGGCGCGACCAGCCCGCGCGCCAGATAGAAGCCGGTCACCCCGGCAAAGCCCGGGGCATACAGCACGACCGCCGTCGCCACGCCGGGAAAATATCGCCCGGTGCGCAGCGTTTCTGACAGATGGAATGCCCCGTTGATCGCCAGAAGCCCGATGAAGACCCAGATCCCGGGCAGCCAGACCTGGCTCAGCCCCAGGATCGCCGGCGGGTTGACCAGCCCCGCCAGCGCATCGACCCGAAAGGCGCGCCGGGCGGTCAACGGCCCGAAGGGCGTGGCACTGCCAAGAGAGCGGGTGTTGATCCAGGGAAGGATCCCACCCGGCCAGATGTATTCCTCGACCGTGTGCAGTGCGGCCATAGGCCACACCAGCCAGAACACCCAGGCCGGATCGCAGCGCCGACCTGGATCGGCCAGGATGAAGAGGCCAAGCCCGCAGGCCGCCACGGCAAGCCCTCCGTTCAGCAGCCGGATGCGGCGCAGGTAGATCCTGTACTCTGCCTCGTCGTCGGGGATCATGGGCATTTCTCGTGATCGGACCGCCCCAGGTCGGGGCTTGCCATCCATGTTACCTAGGTATAATGGTAACATTATGGCTGAACCAATTGACCGTGTCCAGACCGGCCTGCGCATCGAAAAGCGCCTGCTCAAGGTTCTCAAGGGCCTGGCCGAACATCTCGACCTCTCTCTCGGCGACCTCGTCGAGGGGATCGTGCTGCACGCCTTCGAGAACCGGCCACCCTTTTCCGAGGCGACGCTTGCAAAGATCGCCCAGCTCAAGGCGGTCTACGATCTCGACCTTTCGGCCGCGGACAGCCACCGTTTCCCCGACCCGGAAGGATGACCATGGCCGACACGATGTCTTCCGTCACCAGGGACTTCCTGGCCGACACCCTGGATCCTGCACGCTTCGGCCATGCCGACCATGTCCGCGTAGCCTGGGACCTGCTGCGCGAGAACGAATTCCTGGCGGCCGCTGAACTCTATCTTGGCGGGATCGCGGCCATCGCCGGCAGGGCGGGCGTGCCGCAGAAGGTCAACCTGACGATCACCCTCGCCTTCCTGAGCCTGATCGCCGAGCGAATGGCAGCCTGCCCCGGCCAGGACTTTGCCGCCTTTGCCGCCGACCATCCCGAGCTGATGCGCAAGGACCTGCTGGCGGGTTGGTACAGTGACGACCGGCTGCGCTCCGACACCGCGCGGCGCCTGTTCCTGCTGCCCGATGCCTGCCCTGTGCCGTCGAATCTGGACTGCCCGGTCTGACCGGCCCCCACTGCGCGAGACGGTATCGGTCCGCAGCCAGCAGCCAGGGAATGCCGACCCCACAGTTCGGCCGGTCGCCTGCCCAAGGGCGGCCCTTGCAGCGCTGGATCACCCGGCGTCAGTCAGTCCTGACATGCACTCGGGCGCCGAACCGGATCTCCGTGCCAAAGTTGCGGCTGCTCTTGACCCGTTGGCTTGGCGGCGACTCGCAGCCCATCGCCTCGTGAGCGAGCTGCTGTTTCGCGAACGGCCTTCAAGACCCTTTGTCCCAACGGATAGTCATTCCTGGCCCAACTCCAGGTGCGCCGCAAGAACCATTGACAAAACTAGGATTATGGTTATTTTCGCATCATGAGCACAACCAGCCCCAATGCCCGCGCCCTTGCCGCACTTGGCCATGATGCCCGGCTCGCGATCTTTCGCCTGCTGGTGAAGGCCGGCGACGACGGGCTGCGCGTCAGCGATATCGGCGACCACCTGGGGCTCGCCCCCTCGACGCTGGCGCATCACCTCTCGACGCTGGTCGATGCCGGGCTGGTGCTTCAGGACCGGCGCGGGCGCGAGGTGTTCAACCGGGTCGACTACCCCGCGATGCGCCGCGTGGTGGGGTTCCTGACGTCCGAATGCTGCGCCGGCGTCACGATCCGCCCGTCGGAGGATGCGGCGTGACATGCATGTGGTCCTTTTCCTGCCCTGAAACAACTGCAATTCCGGAGATTTGGTCATGACTGACGCAACCCTCCCCACACCCGGCCTTCGGTCCGCCCTGCGCCATCTCTGGCGGGACGAGCGGGTCTGGCTCGCCTCCGCCCTGATCCTTGCGGCGCTGGCGGTCTTCGACACGCCCCAGGCCACGGAGAGCGCCCTGTTCGCGGGAACGGCGCTCCTGAACACGGCGCCCTTCCTGATCCTGTCGATCGCCATTGCCGCCTGGGCCAACGCGACCGGGGCCGACAACCTGATCGCCCGCGCCTTCACCGGCGCGCCCGTGATGATGATCGGGCTTGCGGCGCTGGCCGGGGCGGTGTCGCCCTTCTGCTCCTGCGGGGTGATCCCGCTGATCGCGGCGCTCCTGTCGATGGGCGTGCCGCTGTCCGCCGTCATGGCCTTCTGGCTGGCCTCGCCGATCATGGACCCTTCGATGTTCGTGCTGACGGCGGGCGTGCTCGGCCTCGAATTCGCGGTGGGCAAGACGCTGGCCGCGATCGGTCTCGGCCTCTTCGGCGGCGCGGTGGTGCAGCTGATGATGCGGCGCGGGGCCTTCGCCGATCCCTTGCGCGACGGGGTCGGCAACGGCGGCTGCGGCGGCGCCCGGATCCGCGCGCCGGGGCCCGTGGTCTGGCGCTTCTGGACCGATGCGGACCGCCGGGCCAAGTTCGGCAAGACCGCGCTCGGCACCACGCTGTTCCTGGCCAAGTGGCTGACGCTCGCCTTCATCCTCGAGAGCCTGATGCTGGCCTGGATCCCGGCCGAGACCGTCACCGCCGCGCTCGGGGGCGAGGGGCTGATGCCGATCGTCACCGCGACGCTGGTGGGTGTGCCCGCCTACCTCAACGGCTATGCCGCGCTGCCGCTGGTCGGCGGGCTGATCGAACAGGGCATGGCGCCTGGCGCCGGCATGGCCTTTCTCGTGGCGGGCGGCGTCACCTCGATCCCGGCGGCCATGGCGGTCTGGGCGCTGGCGCGGCCCCCGGTCTTTGCGGCCTACATCGGCCTGTCCCTGACCGGCGCCTTCGCCTCGGGCCTGCTGTTCCAGCTCTGGATGCAGCTGGCCTGACCCCCGGCGGCGGGGCGCCCTGCCCCGCCGCGCGTTTCCTGATCGAAGCCCCGTCATGATCCCAAGACTGTCACCGGCGCGGCGCGCATCGGTCGTCGCTGCGCTCGGCTCGTCGCTCACCATCAGCTGGGCCTCCAGCTACTACATCCCGGCCGTCCTGGCGGTGCCGATGGCGCGCGACCTCGGCCTGTCGCCCGTCTGGGTGTTCGGCGCCTTCTCCCTGGCGATGGTGGTTTCGGCCCTGGTCGGGCCCTGGGCGGGCGCGCGGATCGACGGCGCGGGCGGGCGCGGCGTGCTGATGCTGTCGAACCTCGTCTTCGCGGCGGGCCTCGGGCTGCTTGCCGCAGCACCCTCGCCCCTCGTCCTCTTCGCGGGCTGGGCGGTCATCGGGATTGGCATGGGGATCGGGCTCTACGAGGCGGGGTTCGCCACGCTGGCGGGGATCTACGGCAATGACGCGCGCGGTCCGATCACCGGCATCACCCTGATCGCCGGGTTCGCAAGCACAGTCGGCTGGCCGCTGTCCGGGCTGATGCTGGCGACCTGGGGCTGGCGCGAGGCATGCCTGGGCTGGGCACTGATCCATCTGGCCGTGGCCCTGCCGCTGAACGCCTGGCTGCCGGAAGGAACCCGGACGGCCACCGCAGCGGCGACGCCGGCCGAGGACGGGCCGCCGCCGTCCCGGCTTGCGCTCTGGCTCTTGGCCTTCGTCTTCGCC
>JBKBRG010000032.1:0-12175 GCA_046292325.1 Tabrizicola sp. | reverse complement strand
AAGCCCCCGAGGCACGCCGAAGCTGCTCCTCGGCGCGGTGCCGGTCGCGCAGGGCCTGCCGCAACATGAGCCCACCGACCACCACGCCCAGGACCAGCCCGAAAGCCGCACCGATTTCCAGCGCCTCGCGCATTTCCCAGCTGATCGGCGAACTGCGGAACCCCACGACCGAGGACAGGATGTCGGAAACGAAGAAGAAGGCGCACAGCGCCTGGATGACAAGAATGGCAATGTACGGTGCGGCGCGTCTCACCTGGGCGACCCTGGACGGACGGTCCGATCAATCATCGTCATCGTCGCCATCATCATCGTCACGGTCGTCATCGTCGCCATCATCGTCGCGGTCGTCATCGCCACCGCCACCGCTCCCTCCGCTCGCGCTGTCGCCACTGCCTCCCTCGCGATCATCGATGATCGGCATTCCGCTGCCGCCACCCTTTGCCAACCACAGGTCCCGCAGGATCTCACCCGTCTTGGGGTTGACGATGATCTCGCGAACACCGTCCTTGCGGGTTGCAGTGATGCGGATGCGCCCCAGAAGGGTTCGTTCCTCGAGGATGGAGCGAAAGCCGAGCGACCGGAGCTGCCGCTTGATACTTGCAACCACATCCTCGGCGAATGCCGGAGCCCCGCCGAGAATTCCGACGGCAAGTCCCGCCATGAACACGCGCCGTCTCATTCCGCCCCCCAGGTCCGTTCGCTTGAACTATGCGCCAGGCCGAAAGCCCCGGCAAGACCGGGGCTTTCTGCTTTCTCGGGCATGCGGGGCTCAGTCGTCGTCGCCACCGCGATCGCCGTCATTGTCGCCGCCGTCACGATCATCTCCGCCGCGATCATGGTCATCATCGTGATCGTCGTCCTCGTCGTCGTCCTCGTCGTCGTCCTCGTCGTCGTCGTCGTCTTCGTCGTCGAGATCGTCTTCAAAGTCGCTGCCGACCAGGGACACCTCCTTGCCGGTTCGGCCGGCTTCGTCGTCGTCCACGCGCTCGGACTCCTCCTTCAGGACCGCGAGCGTCTCATTGTCATAGATGACTTCGACCTTGGTCGACTCCTTGATCGCCTCGACCTTGGTCTGGGTCGGGCCGACCTTCACTTCGACGAAGCTGTAACCCGAGGCGAGATAGTCGTCCGCCAGCTGGTTGCCGTCGATGGCTGCGAAGGCGGCACCCGAGGTCAGCGCGATGGCGGCGGTGTAGCACAGAAGTCTGGTTTTCAGTTTCATTGGAAGGTCTCCATTCGGTTGCGGTTCCGGTTTCCGCTCGTCCGGCGCAGGTCATCCGCCGTGGTGAGCATGGGCCCATAAAGCCGCCGCCGACGCCGGCTGACCATTGCACAAGGGTTTATTCGGGGGTCGGTATGCCGCCAGTTTGCGGGCCTAAACTCCGGTTTATGGGGCCGGGGCGGATCGACCGGACCATCGCGGTCCCGGCAGCGGCCCGGTCCTCGATCCGGCCACACAAGAACAACACGGGCCCGTGGCACGCAGCCACGGGCCCTTGCGGACGGCCTGATCCGGCCCTCAGACCTTCATCTGCACGCCGAGGTGCTTCGCCACGGTGAAGATGTCCTTGTCGCCGCGCCCGCACATGTTCATCACGATGATCTGGTCCTTCGGCAGTGTCGGCGCCAGTTTCATCACCTGGGCCAGCGCGTGGCTGGGCTCCAGCGCCGGGATGATTCCCTCCAGCTTGCAGCACAGCTGGAACGCCTCCAGCGCCTCGGCATCGGTGATGGAGACATATTCGGCGCGGCCCACGTCATGCAGCCAGGCGTGCTCCGGCCCGATTCCCGGGTAGTCGAGACCGGCGCTGATGCTGAACCCTTCCAGGATCTGCCCGTCCGCATCCTGCAACAGGTAGGTGCGGTTGCCGTGCAGCACGCCCGGACGCCCGCCGGTGAGGGACGCGCAATGCTCCATCCGGTCATCCACGCCCTTGCCGCCGGCCTCGACCCCCACGATTCGCACAGAGGGGTCGTCGAGGAACGGATAGAACAGACCCATCGCGTTCGACCCGCCGCCAATGGCCGCGACCACCACGTCCGGGAGCCGCCCCTCGCCTTCCTGTTCCGCCAGTTGCCAGCGGACTTCCTTGCCGATGATCGACTGGAAGTCCCGCACCATGGCCGGATAGGGATGGGGGCCGGCCACCGTGCCGATGCAGTAGAAGGTGTCGCGGACATTCGTCACCCAGTCGCGCAGCGCGTCGTTCATCGCGTCCTTCAGCGTGCCGCGCCCCGAGGTCACCGGGATCACCTCGGCGCCCAGCAGTTTCATGCGGAAGACGTTCGGCGCCTGGCGTTCCACATCATGCGCGCCCATGTAGACCACGCACTTGAGGCCGAACTTGGCGCAGACCGTGGCGGTGGCCACCCCGTGCTGGCCGGCCCCTGTCTCGGCGATGATCCGGGTCTTGCCCATGCGCCGGGCAAGGATGATCTGGCCCAGCACGTTGTTGATCTTGTGCGCGCCGGTATGGTTCAGCTCGTCGCGCTTCATGTAGACCTTGGCGCCGCCGAGATGCTCGGTCAGCCGGGGCGCGAAGTAGAGCGGCGAGGGCCGGCCGACGTAATGCTTCCACAGATCGTCCATCTCGGCCCAGAAGGTCGGGTCGGTCTTGGCGTGGTTGTAGCGCTCTTCCAGCTCCAGGATCAGCGGCATCAGCGTCTCGCTGACGAAGCGCCCGCCGAACAGGCCGAAGCGGCCCGCCTCGTCCGGTCCCGTCATGAAACTGTTCAACCCGTCCTCGGCCATGGCGCATCCCCCTGTGTTCCCTCAGCATCTAGCGCCAATGCGGCGGGCGGTAAAGCTGCGCCTCTGACGCTTTCGTGATCGACCTTGCTGCAACTTCCTCGCGCGCCCTTCCGTAGCTGCGCTGCAATTCTGCAACGACCTGAAGGAGTTACCCATGCGTCTGCTTGCCAGTGCCGCGCTGTTCGCGGCCACCGCCCTTCCCGCCGCTGCCGAAACCGCCGTCGCCCTATCCGGCGATCGCACGCTGCTGTGGATCGACACCGCCAAGGCCACCGTGACCGGCAAGGTCGAGGTGCAGGGTGTCGATCGGCTTCTGGGCATCGACTTCCGGCCGGCTGACAAGACCGTCGTGGGCGTGACCGCCGACCACAGGATCGTGGTCATCGACCACATGACCGGCGCCACCACCGAGAAGGCGAAGATGAACGTGATGCTGCCCTCCGTGGACGGGCCGGTGATCGTCGATTTCAACCCGGCGGCGGACAAGTTGCGTTTCATGACCGGCACCACCAACCATCGGGTGAACCCCGATACCGGCGAGGTGACCGTGGACGGCAGCCTCGCCTTCGTGGCCGAGGACATGCACGCGGGAGAAACGCCGAACATCGTCGCGGCGGCCTACAGCAACAGTTACGGCAAGCCGGAAAAGACCGCGATGTTCGACATCGACGCGACGATTTCCGGTCTGATCCAGCAGACCAAGCCGAACGACGGCACCCTCGCCGCCATCGGCAAGCTGGGCGTGACGCTGGAAGGCCCGGTCGCCTTCGACATCGCCACCACGGCAGACGGCAAGAATACCGCCTGGCTTGCCGCGAATGGCGGTCTGCACACCGTGGATCTCGCGACCGGCGCGATCACCGGGTCATGGATGCTGACCGGCGTGGATGCGCCGATCCGTGACCTGACCATCCTGCCGGCGATGTAAGTCGCCGCGCGGGACGGTCCTGGCGGGCGGTCGACTCCAGCGGCCGCCCCCAGCCGTCTCGGGCCGGTGTGCTATCGCAACAGCGGCACGCCGTCCTTCACCCCCTGCGCCGCCTGGACGAAGGCCGCGATCCGTGCGGCATCCTTGACGCCCGGCGCGCTTTCCACGCCCGAGGCCACATCGACCTGCCGCGCGCCGGTCCTCCGGATCGCCTGCCCGACGTTCTCCGGCGTAAGCCCCCCCGCCAGCATCCAGGGCTTCAGCCATTTCCGGCCGACCAGAAGCCTCCAGTCGAAGGTCAGCCCGTTGCCCCCCGGCAGGACCGCATCCTTCGGCGCCTTGGCATCGACCAGGATCTGGTCGGCGACCAGCTGATAGTCCAGCAGCCCGGCAAGGTCGGCCTCCTCGGCGACGCCGATCGCCTTCATCACCGGCAGACCGTAGCGGGCCTTCACCTCGGCCACGCGCGCGGGCGTCTCGTGCCCGTGCAGTTGCAGCATGTCGAGCGGAACTTCGGCCAGGATCGCATCCAGCATCGCATCATCGGCATCGACCACCAGCGCGACCTTGCACAGCCCGTCCGGCGCGGCCAGTGCCAGCCCCCGGGCCTGATCGGGCGTGACATGGCGCGGCGACCTGGGGAAGAAGTTGAAGCCGGCATAGGCCGCCCCTGCCGCCGCCGTCGCGGCCACGTCGGCGGGCGACTTCAGCCCGCAGATCTTGACGCGGACATCCGGCATCACGGCTTTTCCAGCAAAGCCAGCACTTCGTCCTTCGGCGGGACCGAGGTCGCATCCTTCAGCACCGCCAGTTCCCGTTCCAGCCGCGCCACCTCGCGCGCCTTCTGGCTGGCGGTGGCGCGGTGGCCATGTTCGCGGAACCATTCCCAGACAAAGCCGATCAGCACCCCCGCGATGATCGCCGCGAAGATGACCAGGAACAGCGGCAGTTCCATCGCCCAAGTCAATCCGGTCAGCGCGGCCAGGTCGGGCGGCAAGAGGCGCACCGGCACCGCTGTCCGGTTCGCCAGCGCAATGATCAGCAGGCCAAGCCCCAGAAGGCCCAGGAGGATCAGTCGAAGATAGCGGATCATGCCAAGCGCGCCCCAAGGGTTCCGCTGTCACTATCGGCCCGAACCGGCCCGCGCGCAAGGCGCCGGGGGATCACTTGCCGTTCAGCCGGTCACGCAACAGCTTGCCGGTCTTGAAGAAGGGAACCTTCTTGTCTTCAACCTTCACCGCCTCGCCGGTGCGGGGGTTGCGGCCGACGCGGGCGTCGCGCGCCTTGACCGAAAAGGCGCCGAAGCCGCGAAGTTCCACCCGGTCGCCCCTGGCCAGCGCCTCGATGATCTCTTCAAAGACCGTGTTGACGATCCGCTCGACATGTCGCTGGGTCAAATGCGGGTTCTCATCCGCGATCTTCTGGATCAGTTCCGAACGGATCATCCGTAGTCCCCCCTGCGGTCTGGCCGATGGCAGTTGGCCGCCACGCTGTTGTTCTCGCAGGACTATAGCGGCAGGATTTGCCTTCGGGCAAATGAAAACCGGGACTTGCCGAAAAGGAAAAGGCCCCGCTTGTGACGGGGCCTTTCCATTCAATCGCAGGTTCGGCCGGCGACGCAGGTTCGGCCGACGATCTCAGATGCGGTCCTTCAGGGCCGCGCCCAGGATGTCGCCCAGCGAGGCGCCCGAATCGGACGAGCCATACTGTTCGACGGCCTCCTTCTCTTCGGCGATCTCGCGCGCCTTGATCGACAGGCCCAGCTTGCGGGTCTTGGGGTCGATGTTGGTCACGCGCACGTCCACATGGTCGCCCACCTGGAAACGCTCGGGGCGCTGGTCGGCGCGGTCGCGGGCCAGATCGGACCGGCGGATGAACGACTTGGCGCCGTTGTATTCCACCTCGATCCCGCCATCCTCGATCGCGGTCACGGTCACGGTGATCACCGCGCCACGCTTCACGCCGTCAACGGCATCCGAGAAGGTGTCGTCGCCCAGAGCCTTGATCGAGAGCGAGATCCGCTCCTTCTCGACATCCACTTCGGTGACGGCGGCCTTGACCACGTCGCCCTTGCGGTAGTTCTGGATGGCTTCCTCGCCACGCTGGTCCCAGGACAGGTCCGACAGGTGGACCATCCCGTCGATGTCGTTGTCGAGGCCGATGAACAGGCCGAATTCGGTGATGTTCTTGACTTCGCCCTCGATGGTCGATCCGACCGGGTGGGTTTCCGCAAAGACTTCCCACGGGTTGCGCTGGGTCTGCTTCAGGCCCAGCGAAACGCGGCGCTTGGCGCTGTCGATCTCCAGCACCATGACGTCCACTTCCTGGCTGGTCGAGACGATCTTGCCGGGGTGCACGTTCTTCTTGGTCCAGGACATCTCGCTGACGTGGACCAGACCCTCGACGCCGGCTTCCAGTTCCACGAAGGCGCCGTAGTCGGTGATGTTGGTGACGCGGCCCTTGTGGACCGAACCGATCGGATACATCTTCTCGACGGCATCCCACGGATCGGACTGGAGCTGCTTCATGCCCAGGCTGATGCGGTGGGTTTCCTTGTTGATCTTGATGACCTGGACCTTGACGGTCTCGCCGATCGACAGGATTTCCGACGGGTGGTTGACGCGGCGCCAGGCCATGTCGGTGACGTGCAGCAGGCCGTCCACGCCGCCCAGGTCAACGAAGGCACCGTATTCGGTGATGTTCTTGACCACGCCGTCCACGACCTGACCCTCGCTCAGGTTGCCGATGACCTCGGCGCGCTGTTCGGCGCGGGACTCTTCCAGGATCGCGCGGCGCGAGACGACGATGTTGCCGCGGCGACGGTCCATCTTCAGGATCTGGAACGGCTGCTTCATGCCCATCAGCGGGCCGGCATCGCGCACGGGACGCACGTCCACCTGCGAACCGGGCAGGAACGCCACAGCGCCGCCCAGATCGACGGTGAAGCCGCCCTTGACGCGGCCGAAGATCGCGCCCTCGACGCGCTGCTCGGCGGCATAGGCCTTTTCCAGACGGTCCCAGGCTTCCTCGCGGCGGGCCTTCTCGCGGCTGATCTGGGCTTCGCCGCGGGCGTTCTCGACGCGGTCGAGATAGACCTCGACGGTATCGCCCACGTTGATGTTCGGGGCCTCGCCGGGGTTTGCGAATTCCTTCAGGTCGATGCGGCCTTCCATCTTGTAGCCGACATCGATGATGGCCTGGCCCGCCTCGATGGCGATGACCTTGCCCTTGACGACAGTGCCCTCTTCGGGAGTGTCGATCTCGAAGCTCTCCTTCAGGAGGGCTTCGAATTCGTCCATGGATGCTTTAGCGCACATGTAGATCAGTTTCCTTTTCATCTGTTTCACTGGCCAGGCGGTTGGCTCCGCCGGTCTTGGCCCCGAACGAAAAGCGCGGTCGTCCGGAAAACCGGCGACTGCGAGACCGTTCGGGATGCGGGGCCTATAGCCGCATCAGCGCAGTGAGGCAAGGGAAAGCGGCCGGCCGCGCCTGCGGAAGCCTCACCCTGCCCGCCCCAGGCGGGCGGCGACCACCGCACAGGCGGCCGCGACGGCATCGTCGATCCCCATCGAGGTGGTGTCGATCGTCACGGCGTCCGCCGCCCGACGCAAGGGCGCATCTGCCCGGCCCATGTCGCGGGCGTCGCGCTCGCGGACCTCGGCAAGGACGCGCGCCTCGTCGCCGCCAACCTCGAGCCAGCGGCGATGCGCGCGGACCTCGGGGCTTGCGGTGACATAGAGTTTCACCTCGGCCTCGGGGCAGATCACCGTGCCGATGTCGCGCCCGTCAAGGACCGCCCCGCCCTCGGCCCTGGCGAAGCGGCGCTGGAAGTCGATCAGGGCGGCGCGCACCTCGGGGATCGCCGCGACCCGGCTGGCGGCCTGCCCGGCCTCGAGCGTGCGCAGGTCGTCGCGGGCAAGATCCTCGGGCCGCAGGGCGCGCGCGGCGGCGACCGGATCTCCGCCGATGGCGCCGACCGCGCGATAGAGGAGCCCCGTGTCCAGATGCCGGAAACCGAAGCGACTGGCCACGGCGCGGCTGATCGTGCCCTTCCCTGCCGCCGCCGGTCCGTCGATCGCCACCGTGAAGATCATCGCCCTGCCATGCGCTGTCTGTCCTGCATCCGGCGTCGGATGCCTCCGGCGGGAGTATTTCGAAAAGGGCAAATCTGGAAGGGGGTTTGCTCCACTTCGGGCCCGCCGGGGGGCGACAGTTTTCAAGCCGTTGATATCATTGAATGCCGCATGGCGCCCCTGGCGGATCCTGACAATTCCTGCTTGGAATCCGCGAGGTTTGGCCCTATCTTTCGCGGGCGACGTTATCTTTTCGACCACTGTCTCCGACCATCGGCCACAGCAATCGACCATAGCTGACGGGGCCAAGCCGCCGCACTCCCGCGGGCGGACAGACTAGACAGGAGACTTCACGATGGCCAAGGGCACCGTGAAATGGTTCAATGAAACCAAAGGCTACGGCTTCATTGCCCCGGAAGGCGGCAAGAAGGACGTGTTCGTGCACATCACCGCGCTGGAACGCGCCGGGCTGCGCGGCCTCAAGGACGGCCAGCCGGTCACCTTCGATATCGAAGCAGGCCGTGACGGGCGCGAATCCGCGACCAACCTGGCGCTGGCGTAAGCCGACCTCTCGGGGGCGGCCCGCCGCCCCCGGCACCCCGTCAGTTCAGCGTGACGGCTGCCCGGTCCCGCAGGACATGGTCGAAGCCGATCCGGAAACTCGCTTCCGACACGTCGTCCGGCAGGCAGACCGCAGTGCGGCGCCCCAGGGGATAGACCGGCACGTCGAATTCCCGGCTGACGAGCATCACCCGCATCTTCGCATCCCCGGCGATCAGCGCCGAGATTGCCTGTTCCGCCCCGGCAATGCCGCCGAAGCCGTCACATTCCATCACGAACAGATCATAGCCGAAGCGGTCGTTCAGGATCCGCGCGACGGCTTCGCCCAGCGACCCCGCAAGATCCACATGGCTGCCATAGCGGAGAAGTCGCTGATGGGTCGGGCCCTCGCCCTGCACCGTCAGCAGCATGACCCTGACGCCGAGCGTATGAGCCGCAAGAGTCTGGCGACCGGTCTGGATGAAAGTCTGCACGCGCACTCCTCCACTATCCCTTGCCAGTAACACCAACAATGCGGAGAGCTTTCGCCGGAATAAAGGAAACTTGCAGGAAAATCCCCGTTACGCTGCCACATTCAAGCCAGAGTTGCCCTCCGCGGCCATCTGCTGCACTTCCCGGTTGAACACCGGGCACCTCGATCGGCCGTGACTCGAGCCTTCCGTCTGTTAACCTATTCAGTGCGAAAAAGCAGCCCCTTGTGGTGACGCCACCCGATTCGCGAGGAGGACCGGCGGTGAACCTTCACGCCAACATGACAGAGATCGCCCGGCGTCAGGACCTTGCCGCGGCCTTCCGCTGGGCCGCGCGTCTGAACCTGCACGAGGCGGTGGCCAACCATTTTTCCCTGGCGACAAGTCCGGATGGCACGCGCTTCCTGATCAATCCGAATGGCCGGCACTTCAGCCGGATCACCGCCTCGTCCCTGGTCGAGATCGACGCGACCGACCCGATGACCATGACCCGGCCCGATGCGCCCGATCCGACGGCCTGGGGTCTGCACGGGGCGATCCACCGCGCCTGCCCGCACGCCGTCTGCGTGATGCACGTCCATTCCGTCCACGCCACGGTCCTGGCCAGCCTGGCCGATTCGCGCCTGCCGGCGATCGACCAGAACACCGCGATGTTCCACAACCGGCATGTGGTGGACGACCACTACGGCGGCATGGCCTTCGAGGCCGAGGGCGAACGCTGCGCGCGCCTCTTGGCCGACCCGAAGATCACCACCATGGTGATGGGCAACCACGGCGTCCTGGTGATCGGCCGGACCGTGGCCGAGACCTTCAACCGGCTCTACTATTTCGAGCGCGCGGCCGAGACCTACATCCGCGCGCTTCAGACCGGCCGGCCCCTGCGGATCCTGCCCGAGGACATCGCCGAACGGACCGCGCGGGAATGGGAAAGCTATCCGGGTTTTGCCGAAGCGCATCTGCGCGAGCTGCGGGCGATCCTCGACGCCGAGGCCCCGGATTACGCCGACTAGGGCAGACCGGCGCCGGCGACCCGAATTTCGGCTTCGCTTTTCGTCGGCCGTGTCCTAGATCAGCTGCAAAGGGAGTGCGCCCATGCTGTCCGATCCGCTGTTCATCTTTGCCGCCGTGGCCTGCTTCGTTGTGCTGGCCATCCTGCTGTTCGGGATCGGCACCTTCGCCAAGGGCGGCGAGTTCAACAGGCGCAACGCCAACCGGATCATGCGCTGGCGGCTTGGCGTGCAGTTCGTGGCGGTGGTGGCCATCGTCGCCTTCGCCTGGCTGCGCGCGAGGGCCTGAACATGGTCGTCCTGTCGAAGATCTACACCAAGACCGGCGATGCCGGGGAAACCGCGCTGGGCAACGGGGCGCGGGTGGCCAAGCACAGCCTGCGCGTCTCGGCCTATGGCACGGTGGACGAGACCAACGCCACGGTCGGCCTTGCCCGCCTGCATGCCACGGGCGAGCTGGCCGAGGCGCTGACGCGGATCTCGAACGACCTGTTCGACCTTGGCGCCGATCTCTGCACGCCCGACCGGCATCTGGACGCCACCTTGTCCTACACGCCCTTGCGGATGGTCGAGGGGCAGGTCACGCGCCTCGAACGCGAGATCGACGCGATGAACGAACGGCTGACGCCCTTGCGCAGCTTCATCCTGCCGGGCGGATCGGTTCTTGCCGCGCAGCTTCACCTCTGCCGCACCGTCTGTCGCCGGGCCGAGCGTCTGGTCGTGGAACTGGCGACGATGGAGGACGTGAACCCCGAGGCGGTGCGCTACCTCAACCGCCTGTCGGACTGGTTCTTCGTCGCCGGGCGTATCGCCAACAACGACGGCAGGGATGACGTGCTGTGGGTCCCCGGCCTGACGCGCTGACCGCGGCGATCGACGAGGCGTGGCGGGTGTTCGACCTTACCGCCCCAGCCGATCTGGGGGTATGCACCGACTGCTGCATGGACCCTGCCCTCGCGGCCGAGATGCAGTCCAGACCCGCCCGCGCGCTGTCTGACCTGCATGTCCTCGAATGGCATGACGCAGCCTTCGACCCCGCGCCGACCCATGCCCAGGTGACCTGGCTTCTGCCGCGTGTGCTGGTAATGCTTGCCGACGGCAAGGCGGTCGCCCATGTCGGAAATGAGGTGGCCTTTGCGCGGCTGCCCCTGGCCGGTTTTCCGGACAGCTGGCCAGAGCGTCAGGTCCACACGCTCAACCGGTTTGCGCTGGCCTATCTGGACATGCGGCTCACTTCTGCCCCCCCCCCGCTTGAACTGTCAGAGCTGGACCACCTCCTGTGCATGTTCGGTCAGGGCGGCTTCGACCTTGCGCCGCTGCTGCGCCGGATCGAGGCGCTGCCGGATGGGGACCTCGCCCGGCTTCTGCACCGCACCTGGTTCCATTGCCACAGCGGCGAGATCGGATTCGACGCCTTCTGGGACCGCGAGCCGGGCAGGTCCATCGCCTGGGCCTGGTATACCTCTCAGACACTGATGGACCGCATGGAACGCGCGGCCCTTTCGGGCAGTGAAACGGCGCTGGAGGTGCCTGCCCTGATCGCCGAAACCCGCGCCAAGGACGGACTCTGATCGCCGCCGACGATCAAAACGCGGCGTCGCGTCGCGCCGGACTGTCGCATTTGGTCTGTTCGCAATGTCCCTGTTCCGGTAACAGGCGATACGAGGGCTTGCGCGGGCCGTGGGCCCGCGACGGATGAGGAGTTTGCGGCCATGAAGGTATTGGTCCCGGTCAAGCGGGTGATCGACTACAACGTGAAGGTGCGCGTGAAGGCGGACGGGTCGGGGGTGGACCTCGCCAACGTCAAGATGAGCATGAACCCCTTCGACGAGATTGCCGTGGAAGAGGCGATCCGCCTGAAGGAAAAGGGCGTGGCGACCGAGGTCGTCGTCGTCTCCATCGGCGTCAAGCAGGCCCAGGAAACGCTGCGCAACGCGCTGGCCATGGGGGCGGACCGCGCCATCCTGATCGAGGCCACCGCGGACGTGCATACCGACATCGAGCCGCTTGCCGTGGCGAAACTGCTGGCCGCCGTGGTCAAGGAAGAGGCGCCGGGCCTGGTCCTCTGCGGCAAGCAGGCCATCGACAACGACATGAACGCGACGGGGCAGATGCTGGCCGCGCTGCTGGGCTGGAGCCAGGCAACCTTCGCTTCGGAAGTGGCCATCGAGGGCGACAAGGCAAAGGTCACCCGCGAGGTGGACGGCGGGCTTCAGACGATCTCGGTCAAGCTGCCGACGATCATCACGGTCGACCTGCGCCTGAACGAGCCGCGCTATGCCAGCCTGCCGAACATCATGAAGGCCAAGGCCAAGCCGCTGGCCACCAAGACCCCCGCCGACTATGGCGTGGACATCTCGCCGCGGCTGTCGGTGGTCAAGACC
>JBKBRG010000031.1:0-12205 GCA_046292325.1 Tabrizicola sp. | reverse complement strand
TCCGCAGCGCGAAACGCAGACCTGCCCCGCTGGCTTGACTGGTTCAACCGATCACGACCACACTCCGCTCTCAACGGCACATCGCCCCTCGCAAGGGTGAACAACCTGATGAGAACTCACAACTAGGTTTCCGGTCAGAGAGTGTTAACCCGGCGGGCGGATACTGTCCGTCTGAACAGATAGCAGGACTTTCCCATGCTCGGCTTCGTCGGCATTGCCGTTATCCTCGTCATGGTGTTCGGCGGCTATGTGATGGCCGGCGGCAAGATGGGCATCATTCTGAAGGCCCTTCCTTTCGAGCTGGTCATGATCGGCGGGGCGGCCGTCGGTGCCTTCCTGATCTCGAACGACATGACCGGGGTAAAGCACACGATGAAGGACATCGGCAAGGTGTTCAAAGGCCCGAAGTGGAAGCCGGACGACTATCGCGATCTGCTGTGCCTGCTCTTCGAACTGATCCGCCTTGCCCGCGCAAACCCCGTCGCGCTTGAGGAACACATCGAATCGCCGGGGACCTCGGCGATTATCGGAAAGTATCCGCGCATCCAGCATGACCACGAGGCGATGGATCTCATCTGCGACACGTTGCGCGCAGCCTCGATGAACTACGACGACCCGCACCAGGTCGAGGAAGTCCTGGACAAGCGCATGGAGGCCACGCTGCACCATGCGATGCATTCCAGCCATGCCCTGCAGACCGTCGCCGATGGCTTGCCCGCGCTTGGCATCGTTGCCGCCGTGCTTGGCGTCATCAAGACAATGGGGGCGATCGACCAGCCGCCCGAAGTGCTGGGCAAGATGATCGGCGGCGCGCTGGTCGGGACTTTCCTTGGCGTGTTTCTCGCCTACGGCCTGATGGGCCCCTTCGCAGCCAGGGTCAAGTCGGTTGTCGAGGAGGATATCCATTTCTACCAGCTTATCCGCGAGGTGCTGATCGCGAACCTTCACCGGCATCCGGCCAACATCTGCATCGAAGTCGGCCGCCAGAACACGCCGCACCATGTCCGGCCCGGCTTCGGAGATCTGGAAGAAGCCATGCGGAACCTGAAACAGGAGGCCGCATGATCCGCCTGGCCCTCATCCTTCTGGGCCTTGCGGTTCCGGCCGGTGCTGAAACGGCCCGCGTCTATTCTGGCGAGCATGGCAGCTTCACCCGCCTGGTCATCGAACTCCCGGTTGCGACGGAATGGGTGCTCGGCCGCACGGAAGGCGGATATGCCTTCGCAACCACGGGTCCGGAGCAGCCGGACTACGATCTGTCGCGTGTCTGGCAGAGGATCACACGCGCACGCGCAACCGGCATCACCACGGATCCCGAAACCGGAGCCCTGCGGTTGGGCATCGGCTGCGCGTGTCACATCTCGCCCTTTGAATACCGACCTGGTGTCGTTGTCCTCGACATCAAGCCAGGCGCGGCTCCGCAGTCATCCCCGGTCGAGGCAAGCTTCGAAAGCCGCTGGATGCGAATGGCAACTCCGGACCAATCGCCGATCTCCGCACCGTTGCCCGAATACAGATGGCTGGACCACCGGTCCGTTGCGAGCCCGACCGATCCGCCGCAGCCCTTGCCATTGCCGCTGGCAACTGGTGGTGTCTCGCTGGATCCGCTGCGGAGCGAGCTTCTGGAACAACTCGCCCGTGGTGCGGCAGACGGAATCGTTGACATGGAACTGCCGGTCAGACCATCCGGCAGCCCCCGGACCGGGGTTGGCGACCTGCCGTGGTCCGGCATCCGCATCGGAGAGCAACCTGGCCTTTCCGTCAACCTTCCCGGCGCCACCCGCAAGGATCCTGCGTCCGAATCGACCTGCGCGAATGAGGCGCTGCTGGATATCACGGCCTGGGGCGGGTCGGCTTCGCCGTTGGATCTGTTGGCCGCCGCACGGTCGGGACTGTACGGGGAATTCGACCAGGTCGATCCTGATGCCGTCCTTCGCTCCGTCCGCCTGCACCTGTATCTCGGTTTCGGCGCCGAGGCCATACAGATGGCCGAACTCGTTTCCGACGCGCCCGAGGCCGAAACCCTGTCCCTTTACGGGTCCATGGGCAGAATCATCGATGGCGATCCCGATCCCGCAACGCCTTTTGCCATGATGCTTGAATGCGACGGGCCGGCGGCGCTCTGGGCGGCGCTGGCCCGCGACCGTCTGCCTCGCGGCAAAGGGATGAACCGCGCGGCCATCCTGCGCGCCTTTCTGGCCTTGCCACCGCACCTGCGCAACCACCTTGGCGCGGGCCTGGCAGAACGGTTCCTCGCGATCGACGATCCGGATGCTGCACGCATGATCCGCGACGCAATGGCGCGAGCCCCACATGCCGAGGCACAGTCGATCGCACTGCTGGACGCAGCGAACGAGCTGCAACTTGGCAATCCGGACGCCGCCCAGCGCCATGCGGCCGAGGCCGTGGCACTTGACGGCAATGACGCGGGTGGCCTGGTGACGCTGGTCGAGGCGCATTTCCGGAACCTGCAACCGATGGGAGCCGACGTGCCCGAAACGCTGCGGTCGTTTCAGGGCGAGGCCGGAGAAACGGTCCGCGGCGAACAGCTCAAGCGCGCGATCGTCCTGTCGCTCGCCTTGTCAGGCCAGTTCGATGCCGCCTTCGGCTATCCGGATCTTGCCGAGGACGTGATCGCGGATCTGTGGCGGGTCGCCGCGTCGCGTGCGGACGATGACACCTTCCTGCGCCACGCCGTTCTTCCGGCCGGCGCAGTCCCGCCCAAACTCGCCGAGAACCTTGAACTGGAAATTGCCAATCGCCTGCTGCATCTGGGCTTTCCCGACGCTGCGTTGGTCTGGGCCGGTCCGGTATCGGTTGCCGACTCGCCACAGCAGAGATTGGCGGCAGCATCGGCTCGGCTCCGGCTTGGCGATGCGCGATCCGCGGTCCGGTTGCTTGAAGGATTGGACGACCCGGACAGTGCCGCGATCCGTGCCGAAGCCCTTCTCCAGTTGGACGATCTTCCCGCAGCAGCCGCCGCGCTGTCAGCAGCCGGTAGACCGGATGATGCGGCCAGGGTGGATCTCTGGCGAGGTGCGGTGGCATCGTCCGGTTCCTCCGTGCCGGAAGTCTGGCGTGACCCTGCCCTTTCACCGGCACGCACCAAACCCGATGCGACCTCCGGTCTGCTTGGGCGCGCAACTTCCATGATGGAAGCGAGTCTCGCCTCACGCACCGCGATCACCGCGCTGCTTGATTCGGTAACCCCGCCCACGGGCGAGTGAACCCGCTAACCATGCAGAAAGAATTCGCCGCTAGGTTCGACGGGAACCCGGCAGAATGCCGGGTCCGGCTTCACGCAAGGAAGTGAGGAGATGACCTTCCGCAAAGCAGCAACCGTCAGACTGCTCCTTGCTTTCGCAGTTCCGTTGCTGGCGCCCGAACCCGGCAGATCGATGGGCAATCCCTCGGAACTGTGCAGGGAAGCGGCGGCTGCGGCCTCTGTTCGCAGCGGTGTACCCTATGCCGTCCTCCTTGCAATCGCGACGGTTGAAAGCGGCCGCAACGATCAGCCCTGGCCCTGGACGGTCAACTTTGGCGGCGACGGGCAATGGTTCGACAGCCCGGCTGAGGCAGCAGACAGTGTTGCCCAAGCGCTGCGTGATGGGGCCACGAACCTGGATCTGGGCTGTTTCCAGCTCAACTACCGCTGGCATGCGGCGGCTTTCGCGTCGATAGACGAGATGCTGGACCCCGTCCGCAACGCCAACTACGCCGCCGAGTATCTGGCGAAACAGTATGCACGCACCGGGGACTGGGCGCTGGCCGCCGCTGCATATCATTCGGCGACGCCGGAATACGCAGCAGCGTATCGGGGAAAATTCGAGACAGCCTACGCGCGACTTTCCGGTGCAACCGTGATCGAAGGGCCCGCCTTGCCGGATCGAAAGAACGGCTTTCCCTTGCTCCTTGCGGGAGGCTCGGGCCGGAACGGCTCGCTTTTCTCCGCCACGACGGGTCTGCGCCCGCTGATCGGGGGGCCATGAAATGACCTACAGCTTTTCGGTCCAGTCGATGCTGCGTCCGACGATCCTCCTGGCGATCGGACTGATGGCGGTGATCGTGATGATGATCATGCCCGTTCCGTCGTGGGTCCTGGACATCGGGCTTGCGCTGTCCTTCGCCCTGGCGATCCTGATGCTGACCGTCACCCTGTTCATCGACCGCCCGCTGGATTTCTCGGCCTTCCCGACGATCCTGCTTGCATCCCTCCTGTTGCGCCTGGCGCTGAACGTCTCGTCCACCAAGCTCATCATCGGCCAGGGTCACACGGGAACCGATGCGGCCGGTCACGTCATCGAGGGGTTTGCCCAGTTCATTATGGGAGGTGACCTGATCCTTGGCCTGGTTATCTTCATCGTCCTGCTGATCGTCAATTTCATCGTGATCACCAAGGGCGCCGGGCGGATGGCCGAGGTCGGCGCCCGTTTCGCCCTCGACGGCATGCCGGGGCGTCAGCTCGCCATCGATGCGGACATGTCGGCCGGAGCGATCGACCACGCCGAGGCAAAGCAGCGCCGCGAACAGGAACTCGCCGAAACGACTTTCTTCGGCTCGCTCGACGGCGCGTCGAAGTTCGTGAAGGGCGATGCGATTGCCGGGCTGCTGATCACCAGCCTGAACATAGTCATGGGGCTGGTCGTCGGCATATTCATCCATGGCGTCGATGCAAGAACGGCGTTCGAGACCTACACGATCCTGACCGTCGGCGACGGGTTGGTCAGCCAGATACCGGCCGTCATCATCTCGGTCGCTGCCGCGCTTCTGTTGGCGAAGGGTAGTCAGAAGGGCACCGCGGACATCTCGTTCTTTGCGCAGCTTGGCCGCTATCCCGGGGCGCTGGGGACAGTCGCCGTTCTGATGGGTCTCTTTGCGCTTGTCCCGGGGATGCCGTTCGTGCCCTTCATGCTGGCGGCGGCCGCACTTGGTGCCTTTGCCTACCTTCGGTCACAGTCGAAGCCGCAGGTCGCGACCAATGACACCCCGACGATCGAGGCTGCCAAACCCAGGTCGATGGGCGACCTTCTGGACTTCGATGACATTCATATCGAATTCGCCCCGAACCTCGTGGCCATGGTCCTCGATCCGGCCACCGGTCTGGACAGCCGGATCGCCAACATGCGCAATCACGTCGCAACGACCTATGGCCTGATACTCCCGGAAATCCGGCTGACCGACGAGGGCTCGCTTGCGCCGGGCCAGTACAGGATCCGACTGCAAGGGGTTGAAAGGGTTTGCGACACCCTCATTCCCGACCGCGTCCTGGTGCTTCTGAGCGACGGTGTCCACGCGCCCGACGGGCTCGACACCCGGGAACCGGTCTACGGCGCGCCAGCCCGCTGGATCCGCCCGGACCAGCAGGAAGATGCAGCTCTGGCAGGCCTCACCGTGGTGACACCGACCGAGGTTCTGGCCACCCATCTGCTTGAGGTCCTGAAGGGCAACCTGTCGCGCCTCCTGACCCTGCGCAGCCTGCGCAGGCTCCTCGACGAGTTCGTTCGCCTGTCCGATCCCACCCGCGCCGAAGCAAACCGCCGGCTGCTTGACGATCTTCTGCCGGACAAGGTGCCGATGGATCTCCTGCATGCCGTCCTGCGGCTGCTCCTCGACGAAAGGGTGTCGATCCGCAACCTGCCTCTGATCCTCGAGGCCGTGGATTTGGCACGCGTTGTGGGTTCGCCCGAAGCAATCTGCCTGCAGGTCCGCCAGGGGCTGGGTTTCCAGATCGTGGCCGACCTCAAACGACCGGATGGCTCCATTCCCTTGATCCAGCTTGCGCCCGAATGGGAAAAGACCTTTGCAAGCTACCAGATCGACAGCGACCGCGGTCAGCGGGATGTCGCCCTGCCACCCGAGCTTTTTTCCCGCCTTGCCAACGGGTTGACCGAGCGGATGAACCGTGCGGCCGAGGCAGGCATCTACCCTGCGCTTGTCACCTCGGTCAGTCGGAGGCGCTTTCTGCGCACGGTCGTCCAGGCAAAGGGACTGCAGATGCCGGTTCTGTCCTATGAGGAGATCAGCACCGACGCCCGCCCCGCGCTGATCGGGCAGGTGCCGGCATGACGGGAATTCTCGCCGCACTCTCGCAACTCCTCGATCTCGCCGAGGGACTGGCCTGGGCGGCAACCCTGGTCTTCGTGCGTGTCGGAGCCATGCTTGCCCTGATGCCGGGGCTGGGTGATCCGGTGGTTCCACAACGGATCAAGCTTGCACTGGTGGTTGCATTTGCAATCACCCTGTCGCCCATGCTTGCGGAACGTCTGGCGTCCGGCATGACCGGGCCAACCTTCCTGGGCCTTGGCAGCGAGGCCGTCTCGGGGCTGATCCTGGGTGTCAGCCTGAGGCTCTTTCTGGTCGCCCTCACGACGGCGGCAGCAATCATCGCGCAGGCGACGACGCTGTCCCAGCTGTTTGCCGGTGCAGCGCCCGAACCGCAACCGGCGATCGGGAACGTCCTGACGATGGCCGGGATCGCGCTTGCCATGGTCGCCGGGCTTCATGTCCGGGCCGCCGAGCTTGTCATCCTGTCCTATGACATCCTTCCAGCCGCCAGCCTGCCGCTGTCATCGGAAGCGGCAGACTGGAGTGTCGCCCTGGTCGGGCGATGCTTCGCCCTGGCATTCACGCTGAGCGCGCCCTTCATCATGGCCTCGCTCCTCTACAATCTGGCGCTCGGCGCCATCAACCGGGCCATGCCGACGCTCATGGTTTCCATGGTCGGCGCTCCTGCATTGACGCTTGGCGGCATGGCGATGTTCGCCGTTGCTGCGCCGGCCATCCTCATGGTCTGGCTTGCGGCCCTCTCTGACCAAATGGCAGCTCCCTTCGGAACGGGTCCATGAGTGGCGATCAGGAAGATGCCGGCGAGAAGGAGCACGAGGCCTCCCAGCAAAAGCTCGACCAGGCCCGACGGGAAGGTGACATTCCGCGGTCGGTCGACCTGCAGACCTCTGTGGCCACGGGGGGGTTCCTGCTGGCCGTGTCCAGTTTCGGCGGCTGGGCAACGGAACGCGCGGGAACCGCAGGCATGGTGCTGATCGATCAGGCCGAGCGCCTTTCCGATCAGGTCGCCACAGGGGGCAGCAACATCTTCCGGGGAGTTGTCCTCGGGCTTGCGCTTCCGCCCCTTTCCCTTCTCTTGCTGGCACCGGCACTTGTCCTGGCGATGCTGGTCGCAAGCAGAGGCATCGTCCTGGCGCCCGGAAAACTCGCGCCAAGGCTGTCGCGCATCTCTCCCGTTGCGACAGCAAGGCAGAAGTTCGGCGCGGACGGACTGGTCGAATTTGCCAAGGGCGTCGTCAAGCTGGCGCTTGTCGGGCTGGTTCTCTACGTCCTGCTTGCCGGTCGGATGGAAGACATCCTGTCCAGCATCTACCTCAGCCCTGGCATGTCGGCTGCCTTGATGGCCCGCATGCTGCTGGAATTCCTGCTGATCCTCTTCGCGATCCAGCTTGCGCTTGGCGGGATCGACTTTCTTTGGCAGATCCACCAACACCGACGCCGGCATCGCATGTCGCGCAAGGAGATGCTGGACGAATTCAAGGAAAGCGAGGGTGACCCGCATCTGAAATCGGCCCGGCGGCAACGGGCGCAGCAGGTTGCGACCAATCGCATGCTGGCCGATGTCCGAACGGCCGACGTGGTTGTCGTCAACCCGACGCACTACGCCGTTGCCCTGAAGTGGGATCGCAAGCGGGGCAATGCCCCCGTCTGCGTCGCAAAGGGTGTAGACGAGATCGCCCGCAAGATCCGCGAGCGCGCCGCCGAAGCCGGTGTTCCGATCCACAGCGATCCCCCGACGGCCCGAGCGATCCACGCGACCGTCAGGATTGGCCAGGAAATCCGCACCGAGCATTACCGGGCGATCGCCGCAGCCATCCGATTTGCAGATGCGATGCGACGCAAGGCCAGACGACCATGAAAAGGGATCAGGAGATGGCCCGACTGTTGGGCCTTGCGCAGATGTCGCTCGACCACAGTCTCGGCCGCCTGCGCTCCAGCAAGGCAAGGCTGGATCAAAGCCGGATGCAGCTATCGGCGCTCAACCATAGCGGGCAGCCGGTTGACCTCGAGCCGATCGTGGCGACTTGGGTCGGCCTAGGCTACGAGCGTTGGGCGGACATGCGCCGAGCCGAGCTCAACACGGTCATCGCCCGTCAGACGGCAGACTGGCTGGAAGCCCGGGACGCTGCCCGGATGGCCTTCGGCAGGGTCCAGGCATTGCAGGCCCTGTCGGGGCGCCGGACCTTGGGGCAGGCCAGGTGACCGGCCGCGAGGAACCGGAACCTCAGGGACGCCCGGAAAGGTGTGGATCAGCTGTCCTGCCGCGCAATGTCGGTGATCAGAACATTCGTGACCACGCTTCCCAGGACCAGCGCCGCGGCCTCTTTCAGACTGGTGCGCAGGACCACAAGGTTCGACCCATCGGTAAAGGATCCAGAGAAGCCACCGACGTTGGCGTGATCGAAAAGAACCTGAAGGAAGGCGTCCCGAAGCTTGGGTTCGCGTTGGTAGACCGCTTCGGTGCTGCCCGCCGCAACCTCAAGCGAAAGGGAAAGGACGACCATGGAGTCGACGCGCCCGTCCTTCACCACAGGGATGACGAACTGATTGTTCATCTTGACATATTCCGGCGCGCCTTCGACGTGGCCCTCCTCGGTGGCCGCATGCCCGTCGCCCTCGGAGTCCGGAGCATGGCCCTCGACTGCCGGGGTGGCATCCTCGCCCCCCTTGTCGACCGCCGGACGCAAGAGCAGACCGGCGCCGACGCCGCCTCCGAGACCAATCAGGGCAAACAGGATGGGGAGGATCTTGCCGAACATGATCAGAAGGGCATCACGATGTCGGCGACCTGCTGCCCGTAGGTCGGTTGCTGCATGTCGGTAATCTGCCCACGCCCCCCGTAAGAGATCCGGGCGCCTGCGATCTTGTCGTAGGTGATCTCGTTCTGGCGCGAAATGTCGTTCGGACGCACATAGCCGGTCACGATCAGCTCCCTGAGCTCGAAGTTGACCCGCACTTCCTGCTGTCCCTCGATGCGCAGAACGCCATTGGGAAGCACGTCTATGACCGTCGCGGCGATGCGCAAGGTCAGCTTTTCCGACCGGTTGACCGAACCGGACCCCTTGAAGGTCGACGAGGATTTCATCGCAAAGGCCTCGTCCATGCTGGCGCCGTCCGGCAGCGCCTCGTTGATGCGCTGCGGAATGCCGAGGAAGTCGGGTAGGCCGGAGGATTGCTGTCCGCTGCGGCTCCGACCCGTCGAATTGGAGACGCTGGCGCTGTCGTTCATCTCGATCACGACGGTCAGGATGTCACCGCGGCGCGCAGCCCGACGATCACCGAAGAGAGAATCGTCCCCCGCGCTCCAGAGCGAGGAAGCAACCGTCTCTCTCTGCGGTGCACTTTCCTCGGGGAGATCCCCCGAGAACATCGCATAGTGCTGGTTGCTGCCGGAGAGATCCGAGAACTCTGGCGCGCGGCCCACCTGCTCGAGCTTGCCGCATCCGGCGACAGCCAGGACGGACACCATCCAGATCCGTTTCATCATGTTATTCTTTCCATCCGACGTAGACTGTTCCGTCCGGGCCGACCCGACCCGTGACCGTGTTTCGTGAGCCGAGGTTGATGACGCGCAGCACCTCGCCTTCCGCTGCGCGGCCCAGCGCACGCCCTTCGGTGGCGATGGCCAGCCCGCCCGACAGGTAGACGAGGGTCACCAGCTGATTGCGTTCGACCAGAGCCGGCTGACCAAGATCGGCGAGACGCACCGTCTTGCCGGCATAGATCGTGACGCGCGCCTCCAGGCCGACCGCAACCGAGGGGTCCTGGATCGCCCCCGGGAAATCGGCGGCCACGACGGTCAGGTCTTCGGGCTGCACCAGAGCCTTCGCCCGGATCGTCCGGGTGGCAACCACACTCTCAGCGAAGGCCGGCTGCGTGAGAAGGAGAAGGAGGATCAACCGTCGCATCAGCGCACCTGCGTCGTCGCTGCCAGCATCTGATCGGCCGCCGTGATGACCTTGGCGTTCAGTTCATAGCCACGCTGCGCCTTGATCAGTTCGGTGACTTCCCGGACGGCGTCCACCGAGCTGCCTTCGAGATAGCCGTGGCGGAGCGTCCCCAGCCCATCAACACCCGGCGTCCCCGAGAACGCCGCGCCAGACGCCGGACTTTCGAGGAACAGGTTCGACCCGATCGCTTCCAGGCCCTTCTCGTTCGGGAAGGACGACAACGTCAGCTGGCCGATCAGCTCGGGGTCCACTCGGTCGGCAAAGTCGGCCCAGACCTCGCCGGAAGGGCTGATGGTCAAGCCGCGCGCATCGGCGGGAATGGTGATCCCAGGAACCACCGGAAAGCCGTCGGAGGTTACGATCAATCCCTCGGCCGATCGTTTGAGCGCGCCGTCGCGCGTGTAGCCGATCAACCCCGACGGCAATTGCACCTCGATGTAGCCGTTACCGTCGATGGCGATGTCGAGGTCTCCTCCCGTCTGCTCGAGGGTCCCCTGGCCGACGACCACGGAGACCGCTGCCGGGCGCACACCAAGCCCGATCTGGACGCCGGTTGGAAGCATGCTGCCATCCGCGGAGGAAACACTGCCGGGACGTGCAAGTTGCTGATAGGTGAGATCGGCAAAATCCGCGCGGCGGGGGTTGTAGCCGGTGGTGGACATGTTCGCGAGGTTGTTCGAGACGACATCGACCTTCATCTGCTGGGCCGCCATCCCGGTCGCCGCAATCTGCAATGCCTTCATTGCGCCCTCCTATCGACCGAGTGTCGTGATGACGCCGCGGACACGTTCGTCTTCGGCATCCAGAAACTTCTGGCCAAGCTCGTAGGCCCGCTGCACCTCGATCATCCGCGCAATCTCGGACACGGGTTCGACGTTGCTGTCCTCGAGCATCCCCTGCAGCAACCTGGCGCCCTCCGCAGGCTCGACTTCGCCTGCGGAGAAGAGAGTGCCCGACTGGTGCCGGAGCGACAGCGGATCGGTGGGTTGCCACAGCCCGATCTGGGCGATGGGCTGGCCGTCTGCCGATAGCGTGCCATCCTCGGCAATCGCGATGCCGCGTGCCTGGGGCGGCACGATGACCGGTGCGCCGCCCGCGTCGAGCAGGCGGAAGCCGTCTGGCGTCATCAACTCGCCTTCGGGCGATGGGACGAAGCTTCCCGCCCGCGTCAACCGGTCACCCTGCGGGGTCTGGACCAGAAAGAAGCCCTCGCCCTGGATGGCGAGGTCGAATTGACCTCCGGTCCGGCTGACCGCCGCCTGGGTAAGGTCGACATGGCGACCGCTGGCATGGGCCATCGACAGCGACGGTTCCGCATCCATGGCCACGATGAATTCGGAGAAGACGACCCCCTCGCGACGAAAGCCGGTGGTCGAGGAATTGGCGATGTTGTTCGCCACGACGCCCATTTCGCGCATAAGGCCCGACTGGCGGTTGAGGGTGGCGTAGCCGGCGGCGTCCATGTCAGCCTCCCGAAATCAGCGGAACAAGCGCGTCGGTGAAAAAGGCGACGAGGCTTGTTGTCATGAAGCCCATCGACAGCCAGAAGACCGCAATGATCGCCGCGGCCTTGGGCACGAAGGTCAACGTCATCTCCTGCACCGAGGTCAGCGCCTGGAGCAGGCCGATGACCACGCCCACGACCAGAGCCACGGTCAGCACCGGGGCCGAGATCACCACGGCAACCCAGAGACCCTGCCGCGTCAGGTCATAGATCATCGCTTCGGTCAGGCCCCCGGTCATACCGGCATCCTCAGGATTTCCTGGTAGGCCTCGACAACCCGGTCGCGCACGGTTGCGACCGTCTCGACGGCCAGCTGCGAGGATGCCAGCGCCTGGACAAGGGCGTGCGGATCCGCACCCCCCGTCATTGCGGCGCGGGCCGTGGATTCGTGCTCTTGCAACGTCTCCAGGAAATTTCCGGCCAGACGAGCGAAACCCTGCTCCGCCACCCCCGCCTTTGGCTGAGGGGCGGCGGCGCTGCGGGCGTTCGCATAGGCCTGGCTAACGAAAGAGGTTTTCACATCCATTCTGGATCTCCCCTATCGGCGCAGAAGGTCGAACAGGCTTTGCGTCATCTGACGCGTCTGGTCGAACATCCTGAGGTTCGCCTCGTAGCTGCGCTGCGCTTCGCGCGCGTCAGCGATTTCGATCACCAGATCGACATTCGAGCCGTCGTAGTGACCGGT
>JBKBRG010000030.1:10675-12324 GCA_046292325.1 Tabrizicola sp. | reverse complement strand
GCGATGGCCTCGCTGGGCGGCGTCCTGAAACTGGATACCCAGCGCATCGCGGGGTATCGGAACTTCGGCACCAAGCTCTGGAACGCCTGCCGCTTTGCCGAGATGAACGGGGTCTGGGAGGGCCACGCCACCGGCCCTGCCCCCAGCCCCAAGGCCACCGCGAACAAGTGGATCATCGGCGAGACGGTCAGGACCCTGGCCGAGGTGAACGAGGCGCTTGCGGCCTTCCGCTTCGACCAGGCGGCGGATGCGCTTTACAGGTTCGTCTGGGGCAAGGTCTGCGACTGGTATGTCGAATTCGCCAAGCCGCTCTTCGACGGCCCCGATGCCGCCGAGACGCGGGCGACGATGGCCTGGGTGCTGGATCAGTCGATGATCCTCCTGCACCCCTTCATGCCCTTCATCACCGAGGAACTCTGGGGCACGACGGGCAGGCGCGAGAAGCTTCTGGTCCACACCGACTGGCCCGAACTGCCGCAAACCCTTGTCGACCGCGACGCGGAACGCGAGATGACCTTCGTCACCCAGCTCATCGACGACATCCGCTCGGCCCGCGCGCAGGTGCATGTGCCGGTGGGGTTGAAGGCCGATCTGGTGGCGACCAGCCTGACCGACGAGGCGCGCGCGGCGTTCCGGCGCAACGAGGTGCTGATCAAGCGCCTGGCGCGGATCGACACCGTCACCGAAGGCGCGGCCCCCAAGGGGTCAATCGCGGTGGCGGCAGAGGGCGCGGCCTTCGCCATCCCGCTGGAGGGTCTGATCGACATCGCCGAGGAGAGATCCCGCCTGCAAAAGGCGCTGGACAAGCTGATGAAGGAAATCGGCGGGCTGAAAGGGCGGCTCGACAACCCGAACTTCATCAAGTCCGCGCCCGAGGATGTGGTGATGGAGGCGACCGCGAACCTGGAGGCGCGGCAGGACGAAGCGGCCAAGATCAGCGAGGCGCTGAAGCGACTGGCGGACCTTGGCTGACCGTTCCCGGTGTGGCGCGGCCCTTGAAGGGCGCCCCGTGATGGGCCACCTTGGTCAGAGAGGTGATCGCGATGTCCTGGCTGTCCCGACTGGCCGAACGCCAGATCCAGAAGGCCCGGCTGAAGGGCGGGTTGCAGGGTCTGGCGGGG
The DNA here is from genome assembly GCA_046292325.1 of Tabrizicola sp. Lineage (GTDB taxonomy): Bacteria > Pseudomonadota > Alphaproteobacteria > Rhodobacterales > Rhodobacteraceae > Tabrizicola. The sequence goes on along the minus strand of JBKBRG010000030.1, from coordinate 11,203 downwards.
GAAGGCAAACCGCTGCCCGACCGCCCGGGCGATGCCTTCGTGTCGGCAGGCGATGCGATAGGCTTCCGGATCATGGCGCAGGCGGGCGTGTTGCCCGAGGAAATCACGCTGAAAAAGCAGGCCGCGGCGCAGCGGGCGCATCTGGCGACCCTGACCGACGAGGCCGAGCGGAAGGCCGCGATGGCGGAACTGGCACGGCTGGAGATGCTGCAGGCCATTGCCGGGGAATCGCGCCGCAGGTTCCTGCGCTGAGGCTTGCGCCCGGCCCCCGGCCCGTGCCAGCCTTTGCGACATGAGCCGTTTCCTGACCCCACACGCCGCCGCCCTGCCCTCGACCGTTCCCTTCACCGGCCCCGAGACGCTGGAGCGCCGCACCGGCATCCGGTTCCGCGCGCGGCTTGGGGCGAACGAAAGCCTGTTCGGCCCCTCGCCCCAGGCCATCGCCGCGATGAAGGCGGCGGCCGAGGACGCCTGGATGTATGGCGATCCGGAGAATCACGAACTGAAACAGGCGCTTGCGGCGCACCA
>JBKBRG010000030.1:0-10665 GCA_046292325.1 Tabrizicola sp. | reverse complement strand
TGACGGCCTTCTGGGCCTGGTCTGCCGGCTGGTTCTGGAACCGGGGACGCCGGTTGTCACCAGCCTGGGGGCCTATCCGACCTTCAACTTCCATGTCGCGGGCTATGGCGGCCTGCTGACCCGCGTCCCCTACCGGGGCGATCACGAGGACCCCGAGGCGCTGCTTGCCGCGGCGGAAGCAACGGGCGCGCGGCTGATCTACCTCGCCAATCCGGACAACCCGATGGGCAGTCATCATCCGGCCGCGGTGGTCGAGGAGATGGTGGCGAACCTGCCCGAGCAGACGCTTCTGGTCCTTGACGAGGCCTATGCCGACCTTGCGCCGCCCGGCACGGTGCCAGGGCTCGCGGCCGATCATCCGCAGGTCATCCGGATGCGCACCTTTTCCAAGGGTTACGGGCTGGCCGGCGCCAGGGTCGGCTATGCGATCACCAATCCGGACCTGGCGCTGGCCTTCGACAAGGTGCGCGACCATTTCGGCATGGGCCGCATCTCTCAGGCCGGGGCCCTTGCCGCGCTGGCGGACCAGGACTGGCTGCGCAGCGTTCAGAGCCGAACCCTGGCCGCCCGCGCCCGGCTTTCGGCCATCGCGGAAGCGAACGGACTGCGCCCCCTGCCCTCGGCCACCAATTTCGTCACCATCGATTGCGGCCGGGACGGCAGCCATGCCCGCAGGGTGCTGGAGGCGCTGGGGGCGCGGGGCCTGTTCATCAGGATGCCCGCTGTCGCGCCCCTGGATCGCTGCATCCGCATCAGCCTGGGAGACGACCGGGCGCTGGATATTCTTGAAGAAGAGCTTCCGGCTGCGCTGCGGGAGGCGGGCTGATCACTCGGCGGCGAGGTCAGGCTTCGCCGGACCGACGGCCGGGGCCCTGCCGGGCGCCGGGGCCTCGGCCGGGCCCAGTCTGGGAGCAGCCGGAACCGGTTCCTGCAAGAGCAGCCGGCCACCGGACGGGGCGGTGCCAGAGGCGGCGCCAGACAGGACCCGGCGGAACACCAGCACGTTCTGGAACGTGGTCTTGCTGCCCGTCAGCCCGACCCGTTCGTCGCAAGGCAAGGTGTCGGCGCGGACGTAATCCCACCCTTCGGCGCCGAGTTCGTTCATCAGCTTGGTCAGGGCCAGGGCAAAGCGGTCCTCGGTGGTCTTGACCCCGCGCGCCTTTTCGCCTCGCCTGGGGGCCGGAATGACCTTGAACTCGAAACGTTGCATCGGGTCTCTCCCGTCCCTGTCCGCAGGAAGACATAGAAGATTCTGCGGCTTGCCGCAAATCACGCCGAGTTTTTCCGGCGAAAGCGCGCCGGATCCGCCACAGCCGCAGATCAGAGACCCAGTTTGGCGGCCACCAGGGCGTTGACCGTCGCCGGGTTGGCCTTGCCGCCGGTCGCCTTGATGACCTGGCCGGTGAACCAGCCGGCGAGCTTCGGATTCGCCTTGGCCTTTTCGACCTGTTCCGGGTTCGCGGCAATGATCTCGTCCACCGCCTTCTCGATGGCGGCGGTATCGGTGACCTGCTGCATGCCACGCGCCTTCGCCACCTCGGCCGGGTCGCCACCTTCGGTGTAGACGATCTCGAACAGGTCCTTGGCCATCTTGCCGCTGATCGTGCCGGCGGCGATCAGGTCGATGATGCCCCCCAGCTGCGCGGCCGAGACGGGGCTTTCGGTGATGTCGCGGCCGTCCTTCTTCAGCCGGCCGAACAGCTCGTTGATGACCCAGTTCGCCGCCATCTTGCCGTCGCGGCCACGCGCCACCGCGTCGAAATAGTTCGCCGCGTCGAGTTCGGCCGTCAGCACATTCGCGTCATAGTCGGTCAGGCCGTAATCCGCCATGAACCGCGCCTTCTTGGCGTCGGGCAGTTCCGGCATCCGCGCCCTGATGTCATCCACCCAGGCCTGCTCGATCTCCAGAGGCAAGAGGTCGGGGTCGGGGAAATAGCGGTAGTCGTGGGCCTCTTCCTTCGACCGCATCGAGCGCGTCTCACCCTTGTCGGGGTCATAGAGCCGGGTTTCCTGCACCACTTCGCCGCCGTCCTCCAGGATGGCGATCTGGCGGCGGGCCTCATACTCGATCGCCTGCTGGATGAAGCGCATCGAGTTCATGTTCTTGATCTCGCAGCGGGTGCCGAGATGGCTGAAATCCTGCGTTTCCTGATACTTCTCGTAGGCGCCCGGCCGACAGACGCTGACGTTCACATCCGCGCGCAGGTTGCCGTTCTGCATGTTGCCGTCGCAGGTGCCGAGGTAGCGCAGGATCTGGCGCAGCTTGGTCACATAGGCCGCCGCTTCCTCGGGCCCCCGGATGTCGGGACGGCTGACGATCTCCATCAGGGCAACGCCCGTGCGGTTGAAATCGACGAAGGAAAGGTTCGGGTCCATGTCATGGATCGACTTTCCCGCGTCCTGTTCCAGGTGGATCCGCTCGATCCGCACCCGACGCGCGATGCCGGGGCCCATCTCGACGATCACCTCGCCCTCGCCCACGATGGGATGATAGAGCTGGCTGATCTGATAGCCCTGCGGCAGGTCGGGGTAGAAGTAGTTCTTGCGGTCGAAGGCCGAGACCAGATTGATCCGCGCCTTCAGACCCAGTCCGGTGCGGACTGCCTGTTCCACGCAGAATTCGTTGATGACGGGCAGCATCCCCGGCATCGCGGCATCGACGAAGGAGACGTTGGAATTGGGCTCGGCCCCGAAGGCGGTCGAGGCGCCCGAGAACAGCTTGGCGTTCGACGAGACCTGGGCATGGATCTCCATGCCGATCACCAGTTCCCAGTCGTGCCTGGCCCCGGCGATCACCTTGGGCGCGGGCGCGGTATAGGTCAGGTCAAGCATGGGTCGCCTCCGGCTGCGGTCTTGCCGGCCGGTTTAGGCCGCGCGGGGCGGCAGGGCAAGAGGATGCGTCAGGTGCGCCGGACCAGGGTGCCCAGACCCTCGCCGCGCCGCACGATGCGGGCGCCGCGCTTCAGGGCCGGGCCGAAGATTTCCGCCATGGCGAAGGCCAGGATTTCGGGGCCCTTCGTCCAGCAATCCATCTGCACCTCGCGCAGCCGGTTCCAGAGCACGTCCGACAGGGCGGCACGCACCTTGGTCAGCTGCCAGGCCGTTTCCGCGCCGCCCTTGCGGTAGTCGAGCGCAAGGTTTGCCAGAAGATGCGCAGCGATATTTGCCCGATGCTGGCAGCCGGTCGCGGACTGGTAATCGGCGATCGCCTCGCAGAAGTATTCCAGATCGACGGTCGGCGAGAGGTCACCCAGAACCTTGACCGCGGTGATGTGATAGATGGCATAGGCCGCCCTGCCGGTGACGCCCTGCGTCATGCGCACGGCGCGGCGGGCCTCGCGTTCGAAGCCCTCCAGCGAGCCATGCCAGCCCGGAAGCATGTCCACGGCATGCGCGGCGTGGGCCTGTGCGTCCTCGGGGTCGAGATCGACCCAGTCCTCGTACCATTCGCGGCAGACCGCCCCGCCGTCCTCGATCCCGGACAGCAGCGCATAGCGGGTCGCGGCCAGCAGCGGGGACATCTCCTCGATCGGGTCGAACTCCGTGACCAGCGCCTCGGCCCGGTCGTAATGCGCGGCAGCTTCGGCCAGGATCCCGCGGGACATCTGACCTTCCGGGACGGTCATGCGCCGGGCCCGGGCCAGGTCGATGTGCCCCTGGGCCAGGACCTGCGCCGCGCAGTAGTCGTCCTGATTGCGATCGTAGAGGCTTTCAAGCACCGCCAGCTCGCTTCTGGCGGCGGTCCAGTCGCCCGCGGCAATGGCGACGGACAGGCGGGCGCGCATGCCCTCGCTGATCAGGGGCGCCACGCGATGCCCGCCCGAAGCCATCACCCGTTCCTGGTCGGTGTAGCGCAGGGCTTCGAGAAGATCCGCCCATTCCCCGTTCGCAGCCATTGCGGCGTGGTCGTCGCGCACGCAGTCCCATTCCGTCCGTTCGGCACCGATCCGCAGCACCGGCGCGTCAAGCCGGGAGAGCACCTGATCGGCCGTCAGCCCGTCCGGCATCGGCGCCGAGGATCGCAGCTGCGACCGCAGCGCGACGGCATCTTCTTGCTGACTGCGACCCGTCCGGGTTTTCACATGCAGCAGTGACGGTGTAACCAGCATCGACTCGCCCTCCGGGCAGGGATCGCCTGCCTCGCGTGCAGCTTGCCGGCGGATCGGGGCGAAAAAAGGGAAATGCAGTGATCTTCGGGTGACGTGGCCATGCTGGCTCGTGGAATTTTCGGACTGTTTGCAGCGGCTTCGCTGGTGGCTTGCGTGAAGACCGAACCGGTCGAACCCATGGCCTTCGTCGCGCCGCCGATGCAGTGGGACCATCGCCCGGAAGGCGATGAATGGACCGAATCGACGCTGCTCGCCCTTTCGACGAAGGATCAGATCCTGTCCGAACGGGTGCCCGCCGACATCGAGACATGGTGTCCGGGATATGCGACCGCCTCGGTGCCCGAGCGTCGCGCCTTCTGGGCGGGCCTTTTGTCGGCGGTCGCGAAATACGAAAGCACCTGGAACGAGAAGGCCTCGGGTGGCGGCGGGCGCTGGATCGGGCTGATGCAGATCTCGCCCCGGTCGGCGGCGACCTACGGCTGCGAGGCGACCTCGGTCGTGGCGCTGAAGGATGGCGAGGCGAACCTGGAATGCGCGGTCGAGATCATGTCCACCCAGGTGGCCAGGGATGGGCTGGTGGCCGGGGCCGGCAACCGCGGCATCGGGCGCGACTGGGCCCCGCTGCGGTCGAAGGAGAAGCGGTCCGCCATGGCGGCCTGGACCAGGTCGCAGCCCTATTGCCAGGCCGGCTGAGCCGAGAGCGGGCCATCCCGGCCCGCCCCTTGCTTCGCCTCGGGCATCAGCGGCCGAAAGCCCCGGGTCCTGCGCCGCATCCGGATCCGCCGGACACCATCCGCACAGCCGGAATGGGCGCTGCACTCACCTTTCCGGCGACGCCCGTCGGCCCGCGCTCGGGATCGCCCGCCATGCCGGCAGGGGCATGATCCTGAACCAGACGCTGGCCCCAGCCCCGGTCAGGGCGGGCTTCAACCCGCCGCCAGCATCCGTTCCACCATTTCGCGCAGGTCGCTGCTGAGGTCGGGCGCCGCCAGTATCCGGCCCAGTTCGGCGCGGGCCAGCTTGCGGCGCCTGGCGTCGTAGCGCGGCCAGGTCTCGAAGGCGGTGGAGACGCGGGCTGCGGTCTGCGGGTTCAGGGGATCGAGCTTCAGCAGCCAGTCCGCGACCAGCCGGTAGCCCGCGCCCGAGCGGTGGTGGAATCCCGCGTGATTGCCCGCCAGCGCCCCGATGACGGTGCGGAAACGGTTGGGGTTCTTCCAGTCGAAGCCCGGCGCCCCGATCAGCCGCGCCGCCACCGCCGCCGCCTCTGCCGGCTCGGCATGGGCGATCTGAAGCGCATTCCACTTGTCCATGACGTTCGCATCGCGCCGCCAGCGCGCGGCGAAGCTGACCAGTTCCGCCTGCCCCTGCCCCACCTCGAGAAGCGCAGAGAGCGCGCCGACCTCTTCGGTCATGCTGCGCGCGCGGGCGAAGGCCGAAGCCGCCAGCTTGCCGCCGTCGCGCCGCGACAGAAGGCCCAGCGCCGCGATCTTCAGCGCGCGCCGCCCCGCCTGCGCGGCAGAGGGCGAGAACGGCGCGTTGTCGTCCAGGTCCTTGTAAAGTCTGGACAATGCGTCACCCAGACGGATCGCCAGGGCGCCCGCCATCTCGCGCCGGGCGGCGTGGATCTTGGCCGGGTCGGGGATGCGGCCCATGGCGTGGATGGTCTGGGCGATGTCGTCCTCGGCCGGAAGCCGCAGGCAAAGAGCGCGGAAGGCCGGATCCAGCGTGTCATCGAAGGTGACGGCGGCCAGCGCATCCAGCCAGGCCGGACTGACCGGCGCACCCTTCAGCGCCATGTCCGCCATGACCTCCTTGGCCAGGGCACGGCCAGCCTCCCACTTGTTGAAGGCGTCCGTATCGTGGGCCAGCAGGAAGGCGCGTTCCTCGGGGGGCGCTTTCCGCTCCAGCACCACCGGCGCGGAAAAGCCGCGCAGGATCGAGGGCACGGGCCTTGCCGCAAGCCCCTCGAAGCGGAAGGACTGCTTCGCCCGGGTCATCTCCAGCATGATCGTGGGCACCACCTCGTCACCGTTCGGATTGAGCAGGCCCACCTTGATCGGGATGACCTTGGGCTGCTTGACGGGCTGGCCGGGCGTGGGCGGGTTCGTCTGGGTGAAGGTCAGGGTATAGACGCCGTTGTCCCAGCTGTCAGAGACCTTCAGCCGCGGCGTTCCGGCCTCGGAATACCAGAGCTTGAACTGGCTGAGATCGCGTCCGGTCACATCCTCGAACACCTTCAGCCAGTCCTCGATGGTGGCGGCATCGCCATCGTGGCGGTCGAAATAGAGGTCGAGCGCGCGCCTGTAGGCGCCATCGCCGACCAGCGACTTCAGCATGCCGATGACCTCGGCGCCCTTCTCGTAAACGGTGGCGGTGTAGAAGTTGTTGATCTCGACAAAACTTTCGGGGCGCACCGGATGGGCCAGCGGCCCGTCGTCCTCGCGGAACTGGCGGCTGCGCAGCGTGACCACATCCTCGATCCGGCGCACGGCCGCAGACCGCATGTCGGCCGAGAACTGGTGGTCGCGGAATACCGTCAGCCCTTCCTTGAGGCACAGCTGGAACCAGTCGCGGCAGGTGATGCGGTTGCCGGTCCAGTTGTGGAAATACTCATGCGCGATGATCGCCTCGATCCGGTAGTAGTCGTCGTCGGTGGCGGTTTCCGGGCTGGCCAGGACATAGCGCGAGTTGAAGATGTTCAGCCCCTTGTTCTCCATCGCGCCCATGTTGAAATCGTCCACGGCGACGATGTTGAACACATCCAGATCGTATTCGCGGCCATAGACCTGTTCGTCCCAGCGCATCGCGCGGATCAGGCTGTCCATCGCATAGGCGCAGCGGTCCTCGTCCCCGGGGCGGACCCAGATGTTCAGATCGACCGGGCGGCCCGATGCGGTGGTGAACCTGGCCGAATGCGCGCGAAGGTCGCCGGCGACGAGGGCAAAGAGATAGGAGGGTTTCGGCCAGGGGTCGTCCCATTCCGCCCAGCCCTCGCCGCTGGCCACGGGGTTGCCGTTGGACAACAGGACCGGCAGGTCGCTTTCGATCCGCACCTTGAAACGGCTCATCACGTCCGGTCGGTCGGGATAGTAGGTGATCTTGCGGAAACCCTCGGCCTCGCATTGGGTGCAATACATGCCCTTGGACATGTAAAGCCCCTCCAGCGCGGTATTCGTCTCGGGCGCAATCTCGACTTCGGTCTCCAGCGTGAAGGGGCCTTCGGGCAACTCGTGGGCGGCGATGGTCAGGGACTGCGCATCGACCGCAGGGGTGATGGCCTGTCCATCCAGCTTGCAGGAAATCAGCTTCAGCCCCTCGCCATCAAGGCGGAGGTGGTCGCGGTCCTTGCGCTGGGGGTTCTGGCGGAGCCTCAGCCGGGAGACCACCCTGGTTGCCGTGGGATGCAGGCGAAAGGTCAGTTCCACACTGTCGACAAGATGGGAAAAGGGCCGGTAGTCGGCCAGATAGACGGTCTTCTGCTCGGACATGCGGAACTCCTTTGTCCTCGCAAGCTACGGCCAAAAGCCCCGGACGCAAGGGGGAGGCGGGCAAGAGTCTTTTGCCGCTTTACGAATCTTCGCGCGCCGCTAGATCTGTGTTCCATGAATGTTCTCGTCTGGTTCAAGCGCGACCTGCGCACCCACGACCACCCCGCGCTGGTGCTGGCGGCGGGTCTGGGGCCGGTTCTGCCGGTCTACATCGTGGAGCCGGAGCTTTGGGCGCAGCCGGACGCTTCGGCCCGGCAATGGGAGTTCCTGGCCGAAAGCCTGGCCGACCTGCGCGCCGCCCTTGCCGGGGCCGGTGCGCCGCTGGTGGTGCGCACGGGCGATGCGGTCGATGTGCTGGCGGGCCTTTGCCGGCGTCACCGGATATCCCGCATCCTCAGCCATGAGGAGACGGGAAATCTCTGGACCTATGCCCGCGACCGGCGGGTGGCGGCCTGGGCGCGGGGGGCGGGGATCGACTGGTTGGAACTGCCCCAGTCGGGCGTGCAGCGCCGGCTTGCCACGCGCGATCTCTGGTCGGCGGGCCGCGACGCCTTCATGGCCGCCCCCGCCCTGCACGCCCCGGCCCTGCGCGCGGTCGAGGGGGTGGAACCGGGCCTCATCCCCACGGCCCGCGCGCTGAAACTGGCGCCGGACCCCTGCCCTCACCGCCAGCTTGGCGGCCGGACGCGGGGGCTTGAGCTTCTGGACAGCTTCCTGTCGCGCCGGGGCGAGCCCTACCGCACCGCCATGTCCTCGCCGCTGACGGCCGAGCGCGCCTGTTCCCGGCTGTCGCCCCACCTCGCTTTCGGCACGCTCTCGATCCGGGAGGCGGTGCAGGCCACCGCCCTGCGGCAGGCGGAACGGCCGGGCGGGCGCTGGGGCGGCGCGCTGGCCAGTTTCCAGTCGCGGCTGGCCTGGCGCGATCATTTCATCCAGAAGCTGGAGGACGAGCCCGAGATCGAGACCCGCTGCCTGCACCGGGCCGCCGAATCCCTGCGCCCGCGCGCCCCCGACACCGCGCGGCTGGCCGCCTGGGAGGCAGGCGAGACCGGCCTGCCCTTCCTCGACGCCTGCATCCGTTATCTGCGGGCGACGGGCTGGCTGAACTTCCGGATGCGCAGCATGGTGATGGCGGCGGCCTCCTACCACCTCTGGCTCGACTGGCGGGCGACGGGGACGATCCTCGCCCGGCGCTTCACCGATTACGAACCCGGCATCCACTGGCCGCAGGTGCAGATGCAATCGGGCACGACCGGGATCAACACGCCGCGGATCTACAACCCGGTCAAGCAGGGGCAGGACCAGGACCCGACGGGCACCTTCACCCGCCGCTGGGTGCCGGAACTGGCAGGGGTGCCGGATGCCTTCCTGCAAACCCCCTGGGTCTGGGAGGGCGCGGCCGCCCTGCTCGGCCGCCGTTACCCTGCACCGATCGTGGACCCCGCCGCCGCGCAGCGGGCCGCGCGCGAGGCGATCTTCGGCCTGCGCCGCGCCAGCGACCGCGCCGAGATCGCGGACATCCTTAACCGCCACGCCAGCCGCGCCGACCCGCGCTTCGTCAACGACCGCAGCCCGCAGCGCCGACGTCGCCCCGCACCGGCGGGCCAGTTGTCGCTGGACCTCTGACCATGGCGCGGATGCAGAAGAAGGCCGACCTGCCGCAGAAGACCTGCGCCACCTGCGGCCGGCCCTTCGCCTGGCGGAAGAAATGGGCCAAGGTCTGGGACGAGGTGCGCCATTGCTCGGACCGCTGCCGGGGCCGACGCCGGGCGGCGGCCGAGCCGCGGACATGACCCGCCCCGGATCGGCTTGACGCTGCTTTCGCGGCGCCCCTGCGGTCGGCCCCGTCAACAAGGCCGCCCGATGCCCCGCGATCCCCGCCAGGACATCCGGTTCGAGCCTGTCCGCATCGGCCCGGTCACCGCCCCGAACCGAATCCGCCAGACCCCACATGCCACCGGCTTCGGCTGGCTGCACCCGCAATCGGACGCGGCGCTGCGGGGCTGGAGGCGGCGCTGACGCTGGGCCGCCAGGGGCTGAAGGTGGCACTGGCCGAGACGATCAACGGCCTGTTCAAGGCCAAGGTCATCCGCCGACGCGGACCCAGGCGCAGCTTCGAGGCCGTCGAACATGCGACCCTCGAATGGGTGGATCGGTTCGACAACCGCCGCCGGCTCGAGCCGATCTGGAACATCCCGCCCGCAGAAGCCGAGGCCAACTTCTACGCAACTCGGGGAACTGCCGCCATGGCGGCGCAACCAGCAGAAACCAGCCCCCGGCAAACCCGGCGCACTGCACATCGGTCCCCTGCCCTGCGCCACGCTGATCCGGGTGACCGGGCGCCTGCCGGACAGCGCGTTGGCCGAGGACCGGGCAGCGGCGGCGATCGCGGCCGCGCGGGCGCCGATGATGATGGGGGTGATCAGTGCCAGCTCGCCCCGCCGGCTGGACGACCCGATGAGCCGGGGCCTGATCGCGCTGGCCGAGCGCGGGCAGGTGGCGATCGTCACGCCCGTCACCCTGGCGGGGGCGCTGGCGATGTGTGGCGGTTTCACCTCGAACGTGGACATGCGGACCGGGGCGCCTGCCTTCGGCACGCCGGAATACGCCAAGGCGGCACAGGCCAGCGGTCAGCCGGCGCGCCGGATCGGGGTGCCGTTCCGGTCCTCGAACACCACGGCTGCACATGCGGGCGACGCGCTGGCGTCCTGCGGGGCGATGATGTCGCTCTGGGGCTGCCTGATGGGGGGCGCGCGTCCGGCGATCCCTGGCGCGGGGTGGATGCACGGCGAGCTGACGGCCAGTTTCGAGAAGCTGATCCTCGATGCCGAACGTCCCGGGATCATGCGGGCCTGGTTCCGTCCGATCCCGGTGACGGTCAAGGCGCCGGAGTCCTTCGTCGCCCGGCGCAAGGCGGAAGGCGGGGCGCCACGAACTGACACCTAGTTGTGAAATCTCAGGAGGTTGTTCACCCGGAACGGGGTTAGGCTGCAATCGCCAAACTCCAGCCGAGGACCCGCAAGGATGAACAACCCGCATCATGGTGCCCGTCTCACCGTTCACAGTCG
>JBKBRG010000029.1:0-12503 GCA_046292325.1 Tabrizicola sp. | reverse complement strand
CGCCGTCGCGGCGCTGGCCCTCGTGGGCATCGCGCCGCTGCTCTATGCGGTCTGGAAGAGCCTGCACTATTTCAACCTGACCAAACTTGCCCAGCAGCGGTTCGTCGGCCTCGACAATTATGCGGCGGTCCTGACCGACCCGGTCTTCTGGCAGGCGATGGGGCGCACCGCGCTTCTCTTCGTGATCGCCGTGCCGGTCCAGATCGCGCTTGGCCTGCTGATTGCCCTGGTGCTGCACCGGCCCGGGCTGACCTTCTGGAAGACGCTGACCCGGCTGAGCCTCGTCCTGCCGATGGCCACGACCTATGCCGTCGTGGGCCTGCTGGCCCAGGTGATGCTGAACCAGAAATACGGGGTCATCAACCAGATGCTCGGCTGGATCGGTCTGGACGCGATCAATTTTATCGGCGACACTACAAATGCATTCATCGCCGTGGTGATGTGGGACATCTGGCAGTGGACGCCCTTCGTGGCGCTGGTCCTGCTCGCGGGCCTGTCCACCGTCCCGCCCGAGATCGAGGAGGCCGCGAAGCTCGAGACGAAATCCCACTGGACCGTCCTGCGCCATGTGCAGCTGCCGTTTCTGGTGCCGAGCCTCGTCGCCGTCCTGATCCTGCGCACGGCCGATACGCTGAAGCTGTTCGACATGCCCTTCACCATGACGCGCGGCGGGCCGGGGTCGGCCACCGAGTTCATCGCGGTCCTGATCGAGCGTGTCGGCAACCGGCAGTTCGACATCGGCATGGCCGCCGCGCAGTCGATCATCATGCTGGCGATCACCATCGTGCTTGCGCGCACCTATATCCGCCTCTTCTACCGCGAGGTCCGTTGACATGGCCGCCCCCGTCCAGCGCCGCCACCTCTGGGCCGAAGGCGCGCTTCTGCTGCTGATCGGCCTCTTCTGCGTCTTTCCCTTCTACTGGATGGTGACGACAAGCCTGAAGACGCAGGTCGTGGCGCTGGAATCCCCGCCCGTCTGGTGGTTCACGCCCACGCTGGCGAATTACCGGGAGGTCCTCTTCGTCGACAAGGTCGGCCCGGCCCTCGTCAATTCGGTCATCGTCGCGGTCTGCACCACGGCGCTGGCCGTGGGGCTTGGCACGCCGGCCGCCTATGCCCTTGCCCGGTTCGAGTTCCGCGGCAAGCGGGACCTGTGGTTCTGGTTCATCACCAACCGCTTCGTCTCGCCGGTTGTCCTGGCCTTCCCCGTGTTCCTGATCGCACGCGAGACGTGGCTGCGCGACACCCGGCTTGCGCTGATCCTGATGTATCTGACCTTCACCCTGCCCATCGTGATCTGGATCTGCACCGACCAGTTCCGGTCGATCCCGCGCGAGCTGGACGAGGCGGCGATGCTGGAAGGCGCGAGCCAGTGGCGCATCTTCCGCTCGATCTGCCTGCCCCTGGCCATGCCCGGCGTCGCGGTCAGTTCGATCCTGTCCTTCATCTTCTCGTGGAACGAGCTTCTCTTCGCCTATATCCTGGCGCCCAAGGCTGCCAAGACGGCGCCGGCCATGGCCGTGACCTTCATGGAAGGCTACGACGTGCCTTACGGAAAGATCATGGCGACCTCGACGCTGATCGTGGTGCCGGTCTTGATTTTTGCGCTGCTTGCGTCAAAGCACCTTGTCCGGGGCCTGACGATGGGGGCCGTGAAGTAGGGTATCCATGGCGCGCGCACCGAAGCTTCCGCAGATCGACACCGAAGAGCGGTTTCTGGCGCAGGTCGCCTGGGCCTACCATGTCGAGGGGCTGACGCAGGAAAAGGTCGCCGAAAAGCTGGGCGCGACGCGGCTGCGCGTCAACAAGGCACTCTCCGAGGCCACGGCGCGCGGCCTTGTCCGCATCACCTTCAATACCGCCTTCGCCGCCTGCGCGGAACTGGAGGCCGCGCTGCGCGCGCGCTGGGGGCTGAAACAGGCCTATGTCGCGCCTGCACCGATGGATCCGCGCGACGTGCAGATGATCACCGGCGCGGCTCTGGGGAACCTCTTGTCCGAGGTGCTGGCTGACCCTGGCGTCCGACTGTTCGGAATGTCCTGGGGCGGCACGCTGAACATTGCCACCCGCTTCGTTGCGGCGATGGACCGCCCGGACCTCGAGGTGATCTCGGTCATGGGCGGGCTGACGCGCGGGTCGGATCTGAACAGCTTTGAAATCACCACGCGCCTTGCCGACCTGATCGGGGCGCAGCACAGCTATTTCACTGCGCCGCTCTATGCGGGCAGCCGGGAAAGCCGCGACACGATCATGCAGCTCGACGTGTTCCGCGAGGTGCTGGAAAAGCTGCGCGGGGTGGACGCGCTGGCCATGGCGGCGGGCGACATCTCGAAGGCGTCGCTCTTGATGCGCGACGGTCTGCCCGGCGACGTGACGATGGAGGACCTGCGCGCCCTGGGGGCGGTCGGCGACGTGCTGGGCGTCGTGCTCGACGCCGAGGGCCAGCCGATCCCGCATCCGATCAACGAACGGGTCATCGGCATCGGGCTGGACGACCTCGGCCCGATCCCCAACGTCATCCTGGCCGCCGGGGGGCCGCACAAGGTGCCGATCGTCCGGGCGATCCTGAAGCGCGGCGTGGTCAACACCCTTGTCACCGACGAGACGACGGCGCGCGCCCTGCTGGAGCGCGGCTGATGGCGCTGCATGTCGGCATCGACCTCGGCACCTCCGGCATAAAGGCGGTGCTGATCGAGGACCTGTCCCGCGTCATCGCAGTGGCGGCGGAACCGGTGGCGGTCAGCCGCCCGCAGATCGGCTACAGCGAACAGGAGGCCGATCTCTGGGTCTCGACGGTCCTTGCCTGCCTCGACCGGCTGGCGGCCGAGGCCCCGCGCCAGATGGCGGCGGTGACGGGAATCGGCCTTTCGGGGCAGATGCTGGCGGCGCTGATCCTGGATGAAGCCCTGCGCCCGCTGCGTCCTGCGATGCTGTGGAACGACCAGCGGGCGATCGCGGAATGCGCCGAGCTTCTGGCCGCGGTCCCCGACATCGGACGGCGCACGAACGGAGCGCCCGACCCCGGCATCACCGCGCCGAAGCTGATGTGGCTGCGCAGGCACGAGCCGCGGGTGATGGACCGCGCGCGGATGCTGATGCTGACCAAGGATTATGTCCGGCTTGCCCTGACCGGAGAGGTCGCGACCGAGCCTTCGGATGCGGGCGGAACGCAGCTTCTGGACGTGGCCTCGGGCACCTGGGACCCCGAGCTTTGCGCGGCCGTCGGCTGGGATCCGGCGCATCTGCCCCCGGTGCTGGACAGCTGGGCCGAGGCGGGGCGGCTGAGGCCCGAGCTTCTGGCCCGATGGGGCATGACGGGGCCGGTCTCGGTGGCGGCGGGTGCGGGGGACAACATGGGATCCACGCTCGGCGCGGGCGGGGCGCGGCCGGGGGATGCGGTGCTGACCGTCGGCACCTCGGGCGTGGCCTGCGTGGTGGACGCGGCCTTCCACCCCGGACCGGAGCGCGCGATCCTGACCTCGGCCCATGTCGTGCCGGGGGTCTTCCTGTCGATGGGCGTGGTGATGTCGGCGACGGCGAGCCTCGACTGGCTGGGCCAGGTCACGGGGCGCAGCGTGCCCGATCTGGATGCCGAGGCCACCGAGTTCGCCTGCCGTGGCGTCGCGGCCGCGCCGGTGTTCCTGCCCTGCCTCACCGGCATCCGCACGCCGCTGAACCGCCCCGACCTGACGGGCCGCATGGCGGGGCTGCATCCGGGCGTCACGCCGGCGATGCTGGCCTATGCGACGATGGAGGGCGTGGCCTTCCAGTTCGCCGACTGCATCGCCGCGCAAGAGCAGGTCGGCGTGCGGCCCGAACGGTTCACCGTGGTCGGGGGCGGCACCCGCAGCGCGCTGTGGCTGGGGCTGATGGCCGCCGTGCTGGGCCGGCCGCTGGCCCTGATCGAGGGCGCCGACATGGCCGGTCCGCGCGGGGCGGCGCGGCTGGCTGCGGTCGCTGCCGGGGCGCCGGTCGGGATCCTGTCCGAGCCCGTCCCCGCCCGTCGCGAGGTCGCGCCCGACCCCGCACTCGCCGCCGCGCTGGCCCCGCGCCGGGCGCGGATGGCCGGGCTGGCGGGCCTCTGATCCCGTCCTGTCCACGCGGGGCGGGTGAAGCCGGCGCTTCGCAATCAAGGGCTTGCCCCCGGGCGTCTACCCCTTGTCAACCTCTCCGGCCGCAGGGCCGAGCATCGCCTGAAGGGTGGCGAGGTGATCCGCCTCGGCCGCCGGCTTGTCGGGGCGGAGGCGGTTGATGCGGGGAAAGCGCATCGCCACGCCGGACCTGTGCCGGCTGGATCGGTTCAGCCCCTCGAAGGCCACCTCGACGACACGGGTCCTTGCCACCGCCCGGACCGAGCCGAAGCGTTCGACCGTGTTGTTGCGCACGAAACGGTCAAGCTCCTTCAGCTCTTCGTCGGTGAAGCCGAAATAGGCCTTGCCCACCGGCACCAGTTCGTCGCCGTTCCAGACGCCGAAGGTGAAATCGGAATAGTAGCCCGACCGCTTGCCATGGCCGCGCTGGGCATACATCAGCACCGCGTCGATGAGGTAGGGGTCGCGCTTCCACTTGAACCAGGGCCCGCGCACGCGGCCGGCCAGATAGGGGCTGTCGCGACGTTTCAGCATCACGCCCTCGATCACCGGCAGGGGCGGCGCGGCGCGAAGCGCGGCGAGGTCGTCCCATGTGGAGAACGCCAGCTGCGGCGAGAGGTCGATGCGCGGGTCGAGGCCCGCCACCGCGCCGGCCAGCACCGCGCGGCGCGCGTCGTAGGGCCGGTCGCGCAAGTCCTGCCCCTGCCAGATCAGCACGTCGTAAAGCCTGAGCCCCGCCGGATGCGAGCGCAGCAGCGCCGGAGTCACCGTCTTGCGGTTCAGCCGCTGCTGCACCTCGCCGAAGGGCGCGATCCCGTCGCCGCGCCGCACCAGAAGCTCGCCATCCAGCGCGCCCTCGAAGTCCATCAGCGCCAGGACATCGGGGAAGGCGGCGCCGATGTCCTCGCCGGTGCGCGAGTAGAGCCGCCGGGTGCCGCCTTCGGCCACCGCCTGAACGCGGATGCCGTCCCATTTCCATTCGGCGGCGAACTCGGCAGGGTCGAGCGCGGCCAGCTGGTCGAGGTCGGTGGGGGTGGCCAGCATCACCGGCCGGAAGGGCGCGCGGGCGGCGACCTCGGGGCGGGGGGCGCCGGCGGCCCAGGCGAAAAGCTCGGTGTAGGGGGGCGAAAGGGCGTGCCAGATCTCCTCGACCCCGGTCAGGGGCAGGCCCGCCCAGCCGGCGAAGGCGCTGCGCGCGAGGCGGGCCGAGACACCGACCCGCAGCGCGCCGGTGGCGAGTTTCAGATAGGCATAGCGCTCTGACGTGCCGAGACTGTCGAGCCGCGCGGCGATCAGGGACGGCAGGCGGGGTCTTGGCGTGGTGGACAGTTCGTGGACGACTTCGGACAGGGGCGGGTCGGACCGGGTGCCCTCGGGCCAGATCAGCGCGATGGTCTCGGCCAGATCGCCGACGAAATCGTAGCTGGCGGCGAAGAGCACAGGATCGACCCGCGCCTCGGCCAACCCGCGCAGAAGGCCGGGCGTGACCTGGCGCAGCTTCAGATCGCCTGTCAGCGCCGCCAGCATCAGCCCGCGTTCGGGGTCGGGTTGGCCCGCGAAGGCGGCGGCGAGCAGGCGTTCCTTGCCAAGCCTCTGCGGGGTGAAGGCAAGCCGTTCGAGAAGGGTTGCGAAGGCCGAAAGGCTCATTCCGCCTCGTCCTCGTAGCCGACGAGGTGGAGCGGTTTCGCGGCGCGCCGGGTCAGTTCGCACCAGCGCATCAGCGCATCCTCGCGGCCGTGGGTGATCCAGACTTCCGCCGGGTTCAGCTCCTCGATGGTGGCGGTGAGGTTCGGCCAGTCCACATGGTCGGAAATCACCAGCGGCAGTTCCACCCCGCGCTGGCGGGCGCGGGCGCGGACCTGCATCCAGCCCGAGGCGAAGGCGATGACCGGATCGGGGAAGCGCTGGGCCCAGGTGGCGGCGAAGGCCGAGGGCGGCGCGATGACGATGGCTCCGGCGTGATCGGCCTTGCGCCTGGCGGTGGCGGGGCGAAGGTCGCCCAGGTCGATGCCGCGCGCGGCGTGGTAGTCGCAAAGCCGTTGCAGCGCGCCGTGGATGAAGATCGGCGCGTCCCAGCCCGCCTGACGGATCGCGGCGATCACCCGCTGCGCCTTGCCCAGCGCATAGGCACCGATCAGATGCGCACGGTCGGGGTTGGCCTGCACGCTGGACAGCAGCCGGGCGATCTCCACCTGCGGCGGGGGGTGGCGGAAGACCGGCAGGGCGAAGGTCGCCTCGGTGACGAAGATGTCGCAGGGCAACGGCGCGAACGGGGCGCAGGTTGGGGTCGGGACGCGGGCATAGTCGCCCGAGACCACGATGCGCTGCCCCTGCCCTTCCACCGCGATCTGGGCCGAGCCGAGGACATGCCCCGCCGGGTGGAAGCTGACGGTGACCTCGCCGATGCGGACGGGATCGCGGGCCGCCTGGCGGCTGGCGGCGAAGTCCTCGCCATGGCGGATGGCCATGATGTCCAGCGTCTCGGCCGTGGCGAGGACCGCGCCGTGGCCGGCGCGGGCGTGGTCGGAATGGCCGTGGGTGACCAGCGCGCGGGGCACCGGGCGGACAGGGTCGATGAAGAAGTCGCCGCCGGGGCAATAGAGCCCCTCGGGTCGCGGGATCAGAAGCGGCGGTCGGGCCATCTTGGTCTCTGGCTGGGTCGGGTGTCAGACCGCGCGACGGCCGTCCCTGGCCTCGACGCTGGCTTGGCCCGAACCTGGTCGGACGCTTGATGTTGGCGCGAATGCGGTGCCGGGGCAATGGCCTGTCAGCGCAGAGATGCGGATGCGGGACAGCGGACCCGGTGGCGATCGCGGTGGCGGATGCGGTCGGCATTCCTGGGGGCGCAGGCCGCGCAGATGGTCGGTGGCCTGGTCCCTCCGGTCCTGCGCGGCCAGGAACGCCTGCCGTCCTGTCCGGAAGGGCGGCGGGTTGTCCGCATGGAAGCGGGTGGCACGGGCAATCCGCTTGAGCGCATTCAGCTGCGCGGGCCCGATCGGTTCCAGCTGGCGGCCGGGGGCTTCGCCGCGGTGGAAGACCCGGTCGGACCAGGCCCCGATGAACGCATGGATCGAGACGCCACCGCTCGGCCGCGCCATCGCCGCCCTTGCGCCGCGATCGGGGGCGCGATGGGGTCTTGCATGCTGCCCGGCTGCGGGTCGTTCGGCCAGCGCCGAAGCCGAAGCTGCCTCCTTCTGCCGCACTCCGGCGTTGCCGTTTCCGGACCTGGCCGGCTTGCCGGACAGGCTCCGTCCCCTTCCGTCCGGGTCATGGCGCGCGGGTTGCCATGCGCCGGGCCTGCGCAACCGTTGGTTTGCCCCCCGCGCGACACTGCGCGGTCTCAGGCTGGCAGCAGGCACGACCGCGCGGCAAGGCCGGGCGTGGTCCGCGGCATAGTCCGGGGCGATGCGCGAACGGATCGGTCCGGTGCGCGCAGTGCGATGCTCGCACTACTCCGGCTGGTAGCCCGCAATCAGCTGTCTCAGCCCGATCAAGGCCCCGGCGGCCATGGACGCAAGCGTCACCGGCCCCGACCAAGCCAAGGTGGCAAAGCCGGTCACGCCCTGCCCGACCGAGCAACCCATCGCCACCACGCCGCCGATCCCCATCAGCGCCGCGCCGCCAACCTGGCGGCCGAGTTCGCGCGGGTCCTCGCAAGCTTCCCAGCGGAACAGGCCGCGGATGGTCGAGCCGATCAGCGAACCGGCCATGACCCCTACCACCGAGCCGACCGAGAAGGTGATGCCGCCAGCGGTCGAGGTCATGAGGAAGATGAGCGTCCGCCCGACCGGCGCGGTGAACGAGGGGCCCTCGACCGCGACCTCGCCCAGGCTTTCGCCGGCAAGCCAGGTCGTGCCCAGGAAGCACCAGGCCACGGCCAGACCCGCCGCGACGCCCCAGGCGATCTGGCGCGGGCTCTGCCGCAGGTCCCTGTGCGCCAGGCCCCAGGCCAGGAAGGCCAGCGCGATGCCGGCGATCACCAGGACTGGCGGCAGACCCATCTGGCCGAGGTCGTGGACGATGCCCTGCGGCCCGGTCGCCTCGGGCTGCGGAAACAGCATCACGCGCATCGGTGCCAGCGGGCCGGAGAGCGCGATGAAGCCGAAGATGCCCATGACCACGACCACGACCAGCGAGCGCAGGTCGCCGCCGCCGAAGCGGACCAGCGCGCCGAAGCCGCAGTTGCCGGCCAGCGCCATGCCGTAACCGAAGACCAGCCCGCCCAGGATCGAGCCGGAGGCGTTCCATTCGAGGCTGTGATAGAAGGTCGCCGACAGGTCGATCAGCCCGGCCATCGCGCCCAATTGCGTGGCAAGGATCGCCACGGCCAGAACGACGCCCCAGAGCCGGAGCCGGGTCTGGTCGCCGCCATAGGCTGCCGATTCCAGCGCGCCGAGCGTGCAGAAGTCACCCAGCCGCGCCGCGAGGCCCAGCACCATCCCGCCCGCAAGGCCCACGAGCGCCGCCAGCACGCCAATCGGAACCGCATCCAGCATTCGCCCCCCTCCTTGCCGGCCGCTCAGCCGTCGTCTTTCCTGTCGTAGAGCTGCGCGAGCAGTTCGATGATCGCCACGGCCTTCGGATCGAGCAGCGAATAGAAGATCGCCTGACCCTCGCGCCGGGCGCTGACCAGCCCCTCCAGCCGCAGCCGGGCCAGTTGCTGGCTGACGATAGCCTGACGCGCCGACAGAAGCTTTTCAAGCTCGGTGACGCTCTTCGGCCCGGTGCGCAGGCAGCACAGAATCGTGAGCCGCCCTTCGTGGCCCATGGCCTTCAGAAGAGTCGAGGCCTCCTCGGCCGAGGCGACCAGCCCGCGCAGATCAGGAGCCGCGCCGGCCTCGGCGCTCTCTGCCAGTCCCTCCATCGGTGGAAGCGGTTTGTCCACCCCAGTCCTGTCCTCGGCGTCTCCTTTGGTCGGTTATTGCTCTCACCCTGCCGAAAGGGCAACCCTTGTTCGGGCGCGGCGCCTTCGATCCACCCCCGCGCGCGGCCTTCGTGCCTCAGTCCGCCGACGCCTCGGCGATCAGCCCCGCCAGCAGCGGCCAGAAGAAATCGGCGCCCGGATAGCCCTCGATCCGGCCGGTCTCGACCCCGGAGGCCACCAGAACGAAGGTGGGCGTGAAGACCGGCGGCGCGTCCAGCGTCAGACCGGGCGGCAGGGGCTCGCGCAGTTGCAGGCGGCGCAGGGGGGCGGCCTTGCCCTCGGCGGTCAGCGGATACTGCGGCGCGATCTCCTCGTCCCAGCGGGCGCAGTAGATGCAGCCGGGCTGCTCGAACATCAGCAGTTCCAGCCCCTCTGCTGCCGCCCGAAGCGGCGAGAGCAGAAGACCGAGGATCAGCAGAAGGCGAGCGGCCACGTTGACAGCCTCATAGAAACATAGAATTATTGTAATCTACCTTTGCCCTTCCGGCAAGGCGCGCTTCCCGGGGAGGAGAGGCGATGCTGGACATTTCATTCGGCGGCGCGGCGCTGGCGGGACTTTTGTCCTTCCTGTCGCCCTGCATCCTGCCGATGGTGCCGTTCTATCTGTCCTACATGGCGGGCCTTTCGGTGCGCGAGTTGCGTGATGGCGGCACCGTGGCCCCCGGCGCGCGCGGGCGGCTGGTGGTGCAGGCCATGGCCTTCGCGCTGGGGGTGACGACGATCTTCGTCCTCCTCGGCCTCGGAGCCACGGCCCTTGGCCGCAGTTTTGCCCAATGGAAGGAGCCGCTGTCCTATGTCGCTGCCGCGGTGCTGATCCTGTTCGGACTGCATTTCCTGGGGGTGCTGCGCATCGGGTTTCTCTACCGCGAGGCGCGGGTGGAAAGCGCGGGAGATCCGCGCACGCTGGCCGGAGCCTATCTGATGGGGCTGGCCTTCGGTTTCGGCTGGACGCCCTGCGTCGGCCCGGCACTGGCGGCGATCCTGATGGTGGCCTCGGGGATGGGCGACCTGTGGCGGGGTGGGATGCTGCTCTTGGTCTACGGTCTGTCGATGACGCTGCCCTTCGTGGTGGCGGCGCTGTTCGCCGGGCCGTTCCTGGCCTGGGTCGCCCGGCATCGCGCGCTGATGGGCCATGTCGAGAAGGCGATGGGCGTGATGCTGATCGTCTTCGGCATCCTGATCGCCACCAACACCGTGAACCTGATCGCCGACTGGATGATCCGCAATTTCGACTGGTCCGCGACCGTGACCTGACAGGAGACACCGATGCTGCGCCGTCTTGCCGCCCTTGCCACCCTGGCCGCCGCCCTTGCCCTTTCCACCCCCGCCCTTGCGGTCGAGCTGGGCGACGACGGGCTGCACAAGCCCGCCTGGCTGCGCGAGACCTTCAAGGACCTGCGCGAGGATCTGGCCGAGGCCAATGCCGAGGGCAAGCGGCTGATGCTGATCTACGAACAGCGCGGCTGCATCTACTGCACCGAGATGCACGAGAAGGTGTTCACCGACCCCGCGATCGAGGCGCTGATCCGCGAACATTACTTCGTGGTGCAGCTGAACCTGTTCGGCGACGTGGAGGTGACCGATTTCGACGGCACCGTCCTGTCCGAGAAGGACATGGCGATGCGCTGGGGGGTGATGTTCACGCCCACGCTCATCTTCCTGCCGGAAGAGGTGGCAGAGGGCGTCTCGGCCCCGGACGCTGCGGTGGCGATGATGCCGGGATCCTTCGGGATCGGCATGACCGAGTCGCTGCTGATCTGGGTGCGCGACCACGGCTATGAGTCGGGCGAGAACTTCCAGAAATTCGTCGCCGAACGGGTCAACGAAGGCCAGTAACCGGCACTAACCACCCATGAATATAGCAATATAGGTTTCCTGCTATATTTTTCTTGCGAGCCTTCCGAATTCGCCTCATAGTCGTATGCGGAGGAATACAGGGAGGATGAGGATGACACGCCAGCCTTGCTTGGCGACAGCGGTTCTGCTGTCTCTTGCGTTGCCAGCCCTGGCCGAGGTCGCGCCCGAGGACGTGGTCTACAACGAAGGCAGGATCGAGACGTCCCTGACCGGGAAACCGGGCGATCCGGCCAACGGGATCAAGGTGATGACGACGAATGCCCTGGGCAACTGCGTCGCCTGTCACACGATCGCGGCACTGCCGGACGTGCAGTTTCCGGGCAACATCGCGCCGCCCCTGGACGGCGTGGCCAGCCGCTGGTCCGAGGCAGAGCTTCGCGGGATCGTCGCCAATGCGAAGATGACCTTCGAGGGCAGCTTCATGCCGGCCTTCTACAAGACCGAGGGCTTCATCCGGCCGGGCAACGGCTACACCGGCAAGGCGCCCGAGGGGGATCTGCCCCCGATCCTGACCGGCCAGCAGATCGAGGATGTGGTGGCCTACCTGCTTACCCTCAAGGAATGACGGGCCGGACCTGACCGCCCGCAGACAGACAGGAGATTTCCCGTGACCCTCAGCAGACGCAAAGCCCTGACGCTCGGCCTTGGCGGCATCGCCTTCGCAGCCATGCCCGGCCTGTCCGCCGCCGCGACCATCGAGGAGCTGACCGCCGCCTTCACCGGCGGGGCGGCCCCCGGCACCGGCGGCATCACCCTGACCACCCCGGAGATCGCCGAGAACGGCAACACGGTTCCGGTGTCGGTCGATGCGCCCGGCGCAGTGGCGATCATGCTGCTGGCCAACGGCAACCCGGAACCGGCGGTGGCCACCTTCACCTTCGGCCCGGCCGCCGGCCGCCAGTTCGCCGCCACCCGCATCCGTCTGGCCAAGACCCAGGACGTGATCGCCATGGCCAAGATGGCCGATGGTTCGGTCGTCCAGGCCCAGGCCACCGTCAAGGTCACCATCGGCGGCTGCGGCGGCTGAGACAGAGAAACAGGAGAGACACCATGGTCGAAGAAGTCAAACCCCGGGTGAAGGTTCCCAAGTCCGCCGCTGCCGGAGAGGTGGTCACCATCAAGGCGCTGATCTCGCACAAGATGGAATCCGGCCAGCGCAAGGGCGCCGACGGCAACCTGATCCCGCGCCAGATCATCAACCGCTTCACCTGCGACCTGAACGGGGTGAACGTGATCGACGTCGCCATCGACCCGGCGGTGTCCACCAACCCCTATTTCGAATTCGACGCCAAGGTGGATGCGGCCGGCGAGTTCAAGTTCACCTGGTATGACGACGACGGCTCGGTCTACGAGGACGTCAAGCCGATCGCGATCGGCTAGCGGTCGGCGAGGGGAGGAGAAAGCCATGCACCGCACAGCCACTGCAATCGCCGCGCTCGCCTGCGGCTTCGCCCTGTCGGGCGCTGCCCTTGCCGACCCGGTCGAGGACAAGCTGGTCATCGACACCGACAACGGCCCCATCGAGATGGTGACGTCCGCCCCCGCGCCGGAGTTCCTGAAGGACAAGATGGATACCATCCATTCCGGCTGGCTCTACCGCGAGGACGAGACCCGCGATCTGGAACGCGACG
>JBKBRG010000028.1:0-12681 GCA_046292325.1 Tabrizicola sp. | reverse complement strand
CGGCCTCCAGGGTGGACACGCGCTATCTGGCGCGGTCCGACCGGCCCACCACGGTTGCCTTCGTCAAGCTGGTGAACGGCCAGGCGACCTATGCCTTCTACGACGAGGGCACGGCGGGGCGCATGCTTTCCGAGGCTGATCTGCCCGTTCTGCCGCCCGAGGTCAGCACGCTGTTCCTTGGCGGGATCAGTCTGGTCAACGACCCGGCCGCCTCTGCCTACGAGGCGTTGCAGGCCCGCGAGTGCGTTGCGCGGGTCACCATGGTCGATCCCAACATCCGTCCGGGGTTCATCGCCGGGAAGGAGGCCGCCTACCGCGCCCGAATCGAGCGGATGCTGGCGCGGGCCGACATCGTCAAGCTGTCGGACGAGGATCTGCGCTGGCTGGAAGGGCAGGGCGATCTGACCGCGCTGGCGCGCGGGATCCTGGCCAGGGGGCCGAAGGTCGTGTTCGTCACCGAGGGCGCGGCGGGGGCGCGGGCGGTGACGGCAAGGCAGGACATCTTCGTTCCCGCGCGGAAGGTTTCGGTTGTCGATACCGTGGGCGCCGGAGACACGTTCAACGCCGGGGTGCTGGCCGCGCTGCATCAGGCGGGCGTCCTGACCAAGGCCGGGGTCGCCAGCATGCCGGACGCGACGCTGACCGAGGCGCTGTCGCTTGGCACCCGGGCGGCGGCGGTCACGGTCAGCCGCGCCGGCGCGAACCCGCCCTGGGCGCACGAACTGTGAGGGCCGTCCTTCAGCGGGTCAGCGAGGCGCGCGTCCATGTGGCGGGCGAGCTTGTCGGCGAGACCGGCAAGGGCTTCCTGATCCTCGTCTGCGCCATGGGCGGGGATACCGAGTCCGAGGCCGAGAGGCTGGCGGCCAAGGTCGCCAAGCTGCGGGTGTTCAAGGACGAACAGGGCAAGATGAACCTGTCGATCCGCGACATCGGCGGCGCGGCGCTGGTGGTCAGCCAGTTCACGCTGGCCGCCGACCTGCGCGGCAACCGCCCCGGATTTTCGACCGCCGCCCCGCCGGCCGAGGGCGAGAGGCTCTATCTCCATTTCAGCCGCTGCCTGGAAAGGGAAGGCGTTCCGGTCGCCAATGGCCGGTTCGGGGCGGACATGGCGGTCAGTCTGGTCAACGATGGGCCGGTGACCATCTGGATGGACACCGACCAGGCCTGACCTCAGTTGAACGGATTGCCCGGCGTGGCCTGGGTGATCGCCTCGCCACATTCCACCAGAGCCGAGATCGAGGCGCTGGAACCGGCCAGCGAATAGTTCTGCACATCCGATCCGTCGGCCGAACGCAGATACAGCCGGTTGCCGCGCGCCACCTCGGTGATGAAGTTCACCCCGGCCTTGCTGTCGGGCAGGTAGAACAGGACCGAATTCTTGAAAAGCTCGGCCCCGGTCAGGCTCCAGGGCGCGCGGCGGTCGATCTGCACGCCAAGGTCGGCGGTCTGGCCCTCGCCGAACTCCCAGGAGGTCGAGTAGAACTGCAACTGGACGGAACCGTTCGGAAAGGTCCAGATCGAGAAGCTTTCTCCCGGTGCCGTCACCTCGGCCACGCAGCCGACGCTGCCGTCATCCCAGCCGACGATCGAGACCTGCCAGTGCTTGTGCGAGAACAACACCTCGCTCTGCTGCGCCTGTGCACCATCCACCATGGCGACGCACAGCGCCGCTGCCAATGCCAACCGTGAAATCATCCTTGCCGTCCCTTCAATCCTCTCTGCCCTGTCTTCGCGCCGTCGCGCGATTCAGGCAAATGAATCTTGGGGCCAGCGACGCGACAATCCGTTCCCCGGCCGGGATCAGGCCGCCCATTCCCAGGGCGTGGCGAACTGGCCCAGGATCGCCGAAACCGCTGCATCCTCGACCGGCGCGGACTTCTGCAACTGCGCGACAAGGCCACGTTTCTTGTCCTCGACCACCGCAGCCACACGGGCGGGCAGCCCGGCCTCGGCCAGGGCCGCGTCGAAGGTGCGGGTGATCGCCAGGCGGCGCAGGTCGGGCTTGAACACCTTGCCCACCGCGGTCTTGGGCAGCTCCGGCAGGATTTCCAGATATTTCGGCAAGGCGGCGCGTTCGTGGATGTGGCGCGCGGCATAGTCCATCAGTTCATCGACGGTGGCCGACTTGCCCTTCACCAGTTCGACATAGGCGCACGGCAACTCGCCCGCATGAGCGTCGGGCTGGCCGATGGCACCGACGAAGCCCACCGCCTCGTGGCCCATCAGCGCCTCTTCGATGATCGCCGGGTCGATGTTGTGGCCGCCCCGGATGATCAGGTCCTTGGCCCGCCCGGTGATGAACAGGTATCCGTCCGCGTCGATCCGCCCCAGGTCGCCGGTGCGCAGGAAGCGACCCTCGGCGAAGAGCTCGCGGTTCTTGTCGGCCTCGGTGTAGGTCGAGCCCTCGTAGACCCCGGGATTCGAGACGCAGATCTCGCCCACCTCGTCCACCGCGCATTCGCGAAAGCCGATGGCGCCCTGCGAGGTCAGGATGCGGATCTGGGTATAGGGGAAGGCCAGCCCGACCGAGCCGATCTTCTTCACCCCGTCCGGCGGGTTGATCGAGACGAGGCAGGTGGCCTCGGTCAGGCCGTAGCCTTCCACGATCTCGATGCCGGTCTCCTTCTTGAACCGGTTGTAAAGCTCCACCGGCAGGGGGGACGAGCCCGAGAAGGCGTTCTTCAGGCTGGAAATGTCGGCGTTGACCGGGCGCTGCATCAGCGCCGCAAGCGCGGTGGGCACGGTGATGAGATAGGTCACCCGGTAGCGCTCGATCAGCCTCCAGAGGTTGTCGAAGACGCCCTCGCCCCGATAGCCCTGCGGTGTGGGGAAAACGACATGCGCGCCCGAGCCGATCATCGACATGAGGATCGGATAGCAGGCGAAGACATGGAACAGGGGCAGCGGGCACATGACCACGTCGTCCGGCTTGAACAGGAGCGTGGAGCCCAGCCAGCCGTTGTAGATCATGCCGCTGGCCTTGTGCTGGGCGACCTTGGGCATGCCGGTGGTGCCGCCGGTGTGGAAATAGGCGGCGACGTGATCCTCGGTCCGGTCGGCGAAGGTCAGCTTGTCGGCCGGCATCCGCGCCAGTTCGGCGCGGAAATCCTTGATGTTCGCCGTGTGTTGCGGCGGGTTCTTCGGCCGGATCCAGGGCACGATGACCTTCTTCAGCCCCGAAAGATAGGGCACGAGGTCCACCTCCAGCACGGTCTTGACCGATGGCGCGAATTGCACCGCCTCGGAGACCTTCTGCGGCAGGTCGGTCTTGGGGAAGGCCTTCAGCGTGACCACGACCCTGGCGTTCGTCTCGCGCAGGATGGCGCTGATCTTCTCCGGTTCGAGCAGCGGGTTGATCGGGTTCACGATGCCCGCGACCATGCCGCCGAGAAGGGTGATCACCGTTTCCATCGAGTTCGGCAGGACGAAGGCGACCACGTCCCTTTCGCCCACGCCCAGGCTGCGGAACAGGTTCGCGGCCTGGGTGACCTGCGCGTGCAGCTCGGCCCAGGTCAGCGTGACCTTCTTCGTCTCGGGCCCGGAAAGGAGCTGGTAGCTGACCGCCGGGCGGGCGCCGTGCCGGGCCTTGGCGCGGCCGAGATAGTCGTAGATCGACCTGGCCTGGCCACGATCGGCCCAGGGCATCTCGGCCTCGATCGCGCGCAGGTCCGCTGCGGTGGCAAATGACGTCATCGCTTCCTCCCCTTCCTGCCCGCTGTGACCGCAGGCTTCAGCCGAACATGGGGGCGGGAAACGGGTTTGTGAAGCGGCTTTGTCCCCGTCACGCCCGTCGGGACGCCACGTCAGACCGATCCGTCGGTGAACTGAAGCCTGGCGAGGCGGGCATAAAGGCCGTCCTCGGCGACCAACTGGTCATGGGTCCCCTGTGCCACGATCCGTCCCTGATCGAAGACGACGATGCGGTCGGCGCGTTTCACCGTGGCCAGACGGTGCGCCACGACCAGCGTCGTGCGACCCTCCGACAGCTTCTCGACCGCCGCCTGCACCAGCCGCTCGCTTTCGGCATCCAGGGCCGAGGTCGCCTCGTCCAGAAGCAGGATCGGTGCATCGCGCAGGATGGCCCGGGCGATGGCCACCCGCTGCTTCTGCCCGCCCGACAGCATGACGCCGCGCTCGCCCAGATAGCTGTCATAGCCCTGTGGCAAAGCCGACAGGAAATCATGCGCGGCGGCAGCCCTTGCCGCGGCCTCCACCTCGGCATCCGAGGCGTCGAGGCGGCCGAAGCGGATGTTCTCGCGCGCCGAGGCGGCGAAGATCACCGGATCCTGCGGCACCAGCGCGATGGCCTGGCGGAAATCGCTGCGCGCCATGTCCGGCAGCGCCACGCCGTCCAGGGTGATCCGGCCCGATTGCGGGTCGTAGAAGCGCATCAGCAGTTGCAGGATCGTCGTCTTGCCCGCCCCTGACGGACCGACCAGCGCCACGGTTTCCCCCGGCTTCACATGCAGGCTGACCCCGTTCAGCGCCGAAGCCTCGGGCCGGGCCGGATAGCGGAACGTCACGTCCTGAAAGCTGATCTCGCCGCGCACCGGGCGGGGCAGGGCAACGGGGCGGACCGGGTCCTGCACGGAATCCTCGGCCTCCAGCAGTTCCACCAGCCGCTCGGTCGCCCCGGCGGCCCGCTGGAGTTCCCCCCAGATCTCGGACAGGGCACCCACGGCTCCGGCCACCATCACGGCATAGATCACGAACTGGATCAGGGCCCCCACGGACATCGCCCCGGCCCGCACGTCGCGCGCCCCGACCCAGAGCACGCCGACGATCCCGGCGAAGGTCAGGAAGATGACGATCACGGTCATCACGGCCCGCGTCCTGATCCGGGCCCTGGCCGCGGCAAAGCTCTTCTCGGTCACCTCGGCGAACCGGTCCCGCGTCGCGTCTTCGTGGGTGAACGCCTGCACGGTCTGCACCGAGAGCAGCGCCTCGGACGCCGCCCCCGAGGACGAGGCGATCCAGTCCTGATTCTCGCGCGACAGCGCCCGCAGACGCCGGCCCAGCCCCACGATGGGCACGATGATCGCCGGAACGATCAGCAAGACCAGCCCGGTCAGCTTGGCCGAGGTCAGGAACAGCAGCACAAGGCCACCGAGCAGGATCAGGACATTGCGCAGGGCGACCGAGACCGAGGATCCGATGACCGACAGGATCAGCGTGGTGTCGGTGGTGATCCGGCTCAGGATCTCGCCGGTCAGGATCCGCTCGAAGAAGGCCGGGGACATGCCCAGCACGCGGTCGAACAGGGCACGGCGGATATCGGCCACCACCCGCTCGCCCAGGCGCGTGACGAGGTAATAGCGAAAGCCGGTTCCGATGGCGAGCAGGGCGGCGATCCCCAGCGCGGCGGCAAAATACTTGTCCAGCAGCGCGGCATTGGCATCGTTGAACCCGTCGATCACCCGGCGCACGGCAATCGGCAGGACAAGGCTGACCGAAGCCGTCAGCACCAGCGCCAGCAGGGCCAGCAGGACAAGCCCGCGATAGGGCCGGAGAAACGGCACCAGGCCGCGCAGCGCGCCCACCCGTTTCGACTTCGGCCTGTCCTCCACCGACGATCTGTCCGCCATCCACCCGTCTCCGCTGTCGCGCCCGGGTTTAGTCTGCCGCAGCCCGGGGGACAAGCGCTCCTGCCTGCGACGAAACGGTTGGGGCTTCCAAGCCTTCGCGCCCCGTGCCACCCTTGCGCCATGAGCGAGACACAGCATTTCCGCGCCGAGGACGGCGCCCGCCTGGCCTACCGCGACGAAGGGGACGGCCCGCCGCTGCTATGCCTGCCGGGCCTGACGCGGAGCATGGCCGATTTCGACTATCTGGTGCCGCATCTGCCGCCGCTGCGGCTGATCCGCATGGATTACCGGGGCCGCGGGGCCAGCGACTGGACCGGCGCGGCCACCTATACCGTGGCGCAGGAGGCGCGGGATGCGCTGGCGTTGCTGGACCATCTGGGGGTAGGCAAGGCCGCGATCCTCGGCACCTCGCGCGGCGGGCTGATCGGGATGTTCCTTGGTGCGACGGCGCGGGATCGGGTGCGGGGGCTGTGCCTCAACGATGTCGGCCCCGAGATCGCCCGCGACGGGCTGACCCGCATCTTCGACTATGTCGGCCGCAATCCGGCCGGCAAGACCCACGCGGGCTTTGCCGAGCTGCTCTCCCGCTCTCCCGGCTTTGCAGGTGTGCCGATGTCGCGCTGGCTGGAGGAGGCGCGCAAACACGCCGTGGAAACCCCGCAGGGCCTGCGCATCCCTTACGACCCGGCCCTGCGCGAGGCCTTCCTCGCGGCCTTCGAGGGGCCCCCCGCCGACCTTTGGCCGTTGTTCGACGCGCTCGCGGGCCTGCCGCTTGCACTGATCCGGGGCGAGAACTCCGATCTGCTGACCCGGGAGACGGTCGCGGAGATGCGCGCCCGTCGGCCGGACATGGACTTTGCCGAGGTGCCGGGGCGCGCGCACATCCCCTTTCTTGACGAAGCCGAGGCGGTTGCGCTGATCCGCCGCTTCCTTGCGGGTGTGGCATGACCGACATCACCCTGATCGAGGCCGCCGCCGCCCGGCTTGCCGGCCATGTGCGCCGCACGCCGCTGTTGCACGCGCCGCTCTTCGACCGACTGGCGGGGCGGCGGGTGCTGGTCAAGGCCGAGTGCCTGCAACTGACCGGCAGCTTCAAGGCCCGCGGCGGATGGTCCGCGGTCTCGGCCCTGACAGGAGAGGCGCGGGCGCGGGGCGTGATCGCCTATTCCTCGGGCAACCATGCACAGGGCGTCGCCCATGCCGCCGCCCGGCATGGCTGCCCCTGCGTGATCCTGATGCCCTCCGACGCGCCACAGGTGAAGATTGCCAATGCAAGGGCCTATGGTGCCGAGGTTGTGCTCTATGACCGCGTGACCGAGGACCGCGACGCATTGGGCGCGGTGATCGCCGAGCGGCGCGGACTGACCCTGATCCGACCCTACGATGACCCGCAGGTCATCGCCGGGCAGGGCACGGTGGGTCTCGAGATCGCCGAACAGGCCGCCGAGGCAGGGGTGGACTCCGCTGACGTGCTGGTCTGCTGCGGCGGTGGCGGGCTTTCGGCCGGGGTGGCGCTGGCCCTGGCCGACCGGGCGCCGGGCCTGCGGGTGCGGACCTGCGAACCCGCGGGCTTCGACGACATGGCGCGTTCGCTTGCCTCGGGCCGGGCCGAACGCAATGCGGCCGCCACGGGCTCGATCTGCGACGCGATCCTGACGCCCACTCCGGGGCGGATGACCCTGCCGGTCCTGTCGCGCCTTGCCGGTCCGGGGCTGGCCGTCAGCGACGAACAGGCCCTGAAGGCGATGGTGCTGGCCTTCACCCACCTGCGCATCGTGCTGGAACCCGGCGGCGCAGTCGCCCTGGCCGCGGCGCTGTTCGCCGCGGACCTTCCCGATACGGTGATCGCCGTCGCCACCGGCGGCAACGTCGCCCCGGACCTCTTCGCGCGGGCGATGGACCGCTTCGCATGACCCTGGTCTGGCTTGACGATCTGCGGCTGAATGCCGACCTGTCCGGCCCCGCAACCGCCCAGCCCGTGGTGCTGATCCACGGCCTCGGCCTCGACGCAAGGGTCTGGCAGGCGCTGATGCCCGCGCTCGGCGGGCACCGCGTCCTGCGGCTGGACCTGCGCGGTCACGGACGCTCGGACACCCCGAAACCGCCTTTCGCCATGGGCGCGCTGGTCCGTGATGTCGAACGGCTGATCGACCATTTCGGGCTGACCGGGACCGTTGTCCTGGGGGCTGGGGAAGGCGGGCTGATCGCCCAGGGCCTTGCCGCCAAGCGGCTGGATCTGGTGCGGGGTCTCGTCCTCACCGGCTCGGCCACGCGCTTCGCCAACCCTTCGATCTGGCAAGCGCGCCTTGCGCGCCTGCGCGACGCCGGACCCGACCTCGAGGCGGACTGCGCCGCCCTGCTCGGCCCGCGCTGGCGCCAGTCTCCGGCGCTGGCCGAGGTCCGTGCCATGCTGGAGACCACGCGCCCCGACGGCTGGATCGGCCTTGCCACTGCCGTCGCCACCGCCGATTTCTACCAGACCACCGCCAGCCTGCGACTGCCGACCCTCGTCCTGGCCGGCGGTGACGACCGCAGGACCCCGCCCGACCTGCAACGCGAACTGGCCGATCTCGTTCCGGGCGCGGATTTCCGCCTGATCCGCGGCGGCGGTCATCTGGCGATGCTGACCCACACAGCCGCTTTCTCCGAGCCGCTGCTCGACTTCCTCGGCAGGATCGGCCATCGCTGATCTGTATCTATCCTGCATTTCCGGGGCTATCTTGCGGCTTTTCTTGCCCCGGACTTGCAGATTTCGAGCATCCTGCGCAGACCCGTTCCCCCAGATGCCCGCGATTCGCCCCTGTCCCGTCCGCGTCACACCCTGTCGCTGCTGAAGGGTCACCTTGCCCCAGAACCTCCTAGCTTGCCCTTTGCGAAATACTCCACGGGGGTGCGGGGGTGTGAAACCCCCCCTGCCAGGCCAGCAAGAGGACGCGGCCCATGAAACTGAAGGACCTCGAGGTCTTCGTCGTCGCCCCGCCCTTTCCGGGCTGGGGCGGCCGCTACTGGATCTTCCCGAAACTCACCACGGACACCGGCATCACGGGCTATGGCGAATGCTATGCCTCCACTGTCGGTCCGCAGGCGATGCGCGCGGTGATCGAGGATGTGTTCGAACGCCACATGGCCGGCGAGACCCCGGAGAACATCGAGCTGATGTTCCGCCGCGCCTATTCGGCGGGCTTCACCCAGCGCCCGGATCCCACGGTGATGGGCGCCTTCGCGGGGTTGGAGATCGCCTGCTGGGACATCCTCGGCAAGGCGCGGAACCGCCCGGTCTGGGCGCTGCTCGGCGGTCGGATGAACGACCGGATCCGCAGCTACACCTATCTCTACCCCGAACCCGGCAGGGAATCGCCCGCGTTCTGGGTCGATCCGGACGCCGCCGCCGAGGCCGCTGTCCGTTTCATGAACGCAGGCTTCACCGCGGTGAAGTTCGACCCGGCGGGCCCCTACACCATCCGCGGCGGGCATGAGCCGGCGATGTCGGACATCACCCGCTCGGTTGCCTTCTGCAAGGCGATCCGCGCGGCGGTGGGCGACCGGGTGGACCTCCTCTTCGGCACGCATGGCCAGTTCTCCACCCCCGGTGCGATCCGCCTCGGTCGCGAACTCGAACCCTTCAACCCGCTCTGGTATGAAGAACCGATCCCGCCCGACAACCTGCTGGAATTCGCCGAGGTCGCGGCTCATGTCCGCATCCCCCTCGCCACGGGCGAACGGCTGACGACGAAGGCCGAATTCGGCACGCTTCTGCGCGCCGGCGGCGTCAAGATCCTGCAACCCGCGCTGGGTCGCGTCGGCGGCATCTGGGAGGCGAAGAAGATCGCCGCCATGGCCGAGATCTTCAACGCCGAAATGGCCCCGCACCTCTATGCCGGCCCCGTCGAATGGGCGGCGAACATCCATCTTGCCGCCTCGATCCCGAACCTTCTGATCGCCGAGACG
Source organism: Tabrizicola sp. (assembly GCA_046292325.1). GTDB lineage: Bacteria > Pseudomonadota > Alphaproteobacteria > Rhodobacterales > Rhodobacteraceae > Tabrizicola. The sequence continues at coordinate 3,148 of JBKBRG010000028.1, read as the reverse complement.
ATCGAGACCGGCGGTGCCTTCCACCAGCGGCTCATCCGCAACTCGATCCGCTGGGAGGACGGCTACATCCTGCCGCCCGATGCCCCAGGCCTCGGCATCGACTTCGACGAGGATGTCGCCCGGGCCCATCCCTTCACCGGCACCGGCCTGCATCTGCAGATGCAGGAGGCGCCCTGCGACTATCGCCACGGCAACCGATTCGAGGGCGGGGCGCCGAGTTCCCCGCCCTGATGCGCGGACGGACAGCTCCTCGGGCCCTGCGGGAACCCGCCGGCGCTGACCCCGCGACGCGTGCCCGCAGGGATCCAGGTGCCGCTGCGGGAAAGTGGCGGGCCCAGAAGGACTCGAACCCTCAACCTCGGACTTAGAAGTCGGTGCGTTGTATCCCTTTCCGGCCCGCGCGTCCACCCTAAACAGTAGCTTTTTCAGGCATTTGGGACTACCTTTCCCCTAGGCTGCCCTAACCCGCCCGAACCGCCCCCGGTTCGTTCACGGTTCGCAGGCAGGCCGCTACACGGTTCGCAGAGGGAAAGCGAGATGCCAGAGAGACTGACGGAGGCGCGGGTGAAGGCCCTCGCGTATGAGGGGAAGCCCGCCGTGGTGCGGGATGCGAAGGTGACGGGGCTCCTCGTTGCCGTGAACAAGACGGGGAAATCCTACAAGGTGCAGCGCGACCTCTGGCAGGGCCAGCGCGGGCGCAAGGTGCTGGTCAAGACCGTGCGCCATACCTTGGGCGGCACCGAGGAGATGACGCTGGACGATGCCCGCAGCCGGGCGCTCGCGGTGCTGGACCAGATCAAGCGCGGGATTGACCCAAACGCCCCGCCGCCTGACCCCTCGGCAGACGCGGGCGCATGGACGGTGCGGCGAATGTTCGAGGAGTACGGGGCCGACATGCGCGCCCGGGGCTGTGTCGAGAGGTCCGTGCTCGACATGCTGGAAAGGCTGGACCGCTACCTGCCCAAGTGGGGCGACACGCCCATAACGGACGTGAAGCGGAGCGCCGCCCGCGACGAACACCGGCGGATCACCGACAAGCACGGGGCCACGACCGCGAACAAGGTCATGCGCGACTTCCGCGCCGCCTACAACTTCGCCCTCAAGGTGGTTGACGACCCGGACGCCCTGCCGGGCAACCCGGTGGCGGCGGTCACGTTCAACAAGGAGCGGGCGAGCAACCGCGTCATCATGCCTGACGACCTCGCGGACTGGTGGCGGCGGGTGCAGGCGCTGCCCAACCCGCTGCGCCGCGACATGCACAAGCTCGGGCTCCTCTCCGGCCTGCGCCCGGGGACGCTGGTTGCCCTGCGCCGCGACTGGGTGCGGCTGGGCGAAGGGGCAATCTCCATCCCCCGGATGAAGTCGGGCCGGTCCTTTGACCTGCCCCTGTCTGGGCACATGGCAGACCTCGTGCGGCGGGCAATGGCGGCGGGTGACTTGCTGTTCCCGGGTGCGCCTTGGCTGTTCCCCTCCCGGTCCAGCAAGACGGGCGAGGTGATCGCCACGCAGGTCTGGAAGGAGAAGGCCCTGCCCAGCGAGACAGGCCACATCCTCCGCCACACCTACCGGACCATTGCCCAGCGGGCGGGCATCGACCGGGTGAACGCCCGGCTGCTGCTTGACCACACGGTTCCGGGGATTGACGGGGTGTACATCCATGAGCGCGCCTTGTTCGACACGCTGCTTGCCGAACAGGAGCGGATGACGGCGGCAATCCTCGCCCTGTTGGAGCCAACAACAGATCGCAGCACCAAGGGGGAAGTTTAGGGTTTACTGCCCGCCAAGGCCCGCGATACCATCGGCGCAGACTATGAAACCGTGTCGGCTGCCCGGGAGCGCCGCGCACGGGGAGCGCCCCGCAACAGCGAGGGGCGCGGGCCAACCGGGAAGCGGGCCTGTCACCGAACCGACCGCCGCCGCAGGCGGTCCTTTGGTGACACCAGATGACAGACCACAACATTGATGTTGCGGCGATTGCCGATGCCGTCGCAGCCCAGGTCCTCGCCGCACTCGCGGCAGGCAAGCTCCCTGTCGCGCCCGAGTACCTGACCGCCGAACAGGTGGCCCAGATGACGGGCTTCTCCACCAAGGCCCTTGAGGCGTACCGCGCCAAGCGCGTTGGCCCGCCCTTTCTGAAGGTCGGCCACAGCGTCCGCTACCGCGCCGCAGACGTGCGGGCTTGGGTTGAAGCTGGCGGGGTGGCGGAATGAGCGGTGCCGGAAAGGAAAGCGCCCCCCGCCGGGAGACAGGGGGCGCTCGTGGGGACCTTGAAGGAGATCGCCGTCAGCTTGGCCACGGGGCTAAGGTACCCGAAACCGGGGACGGGCGCGACCATGAACACTTGTTGTCCGCCCTCCGGGTGCTGCACCCGGACGGGCCTTGGCACGTCTGCGCCAAGGTGCCGGGCGGCTTCCGGGGCGCGGGCCACCGCGACCTTGACGACGCGGCGGACTGGGCGATGGCCCAGAACCGCAGCCACGACACCTATGTGTCCATCGCCGCGCTGCGCCCCGGCTTCGCAGGCGACAAGGCCAAGAAGCCAGACGTTGCCGCCGTGTCGTGGCTCTGGGTGGACATTGACCCGAGGGCGGGCGAGGACGTGGCGCGCGAGCGGGCGCGCATCCTCGGGATGCTGACCGACCGGCTGCCCGATGGCGTCCCGCCGCCGTCTGTCGTGATCGACAGCGGGCGCGGCTTCTGGGGCCTGTGGCGGCTGGCCGAGCCAGTGTTGATGCCCGAACCCGCCGCCCCGGACTGGGACGCGGCCCGGGCATCGGTCGAGGACCGCAACCGGGGCCTTGAGCTCGCCTTCGGGGCCGATGCCTGCCACAACCTTGAGCGGGTGATGCGCCTGCCCGGGACGGTGAACCGCAAGCCCGGGGCCGGGCCTGCCCGGATCGTCGCCCAGACGGGCGCGGCCTATCGGCTGGCCGACTTCCCCGCCGTGCCGGACCCGAAGGCTGCGCAGGCGGATAGGCCCGCCGCCGTGCCGCTGGCCGGGGTGGACGTGGCCGCGCTGCCCGTGACCGATGCGCTGCGCGCGCTGATCGTGCAGGGGCGCGACCCCGACAACCCCGCGCGCTGGCCTAGCCGGAGCGAGGCCCTGTTCCATGCCGTCTGCGGGATGGTGCGCGCCGGGTGCGACGAT
>JBKBRG010000027.1:10836-12746 GCA_046292325.1 Tabrizicola sp. | reverse complement strand
GCTGCATCGGGTCCGCCGGGGGTTCCCCGCTGTGGAACTCCAGGTCCACCATCGCGCTCGCCACGAACTCGACCGTGGCAAAGCCCTGATCGTAAGTCCCGGCGGCCAGCAGCCGTTGCAACATGTCGGCAGGCATCGGTGCGCCGGTCTCGTGGTGCTTCGCGTGGGTCTCCAGCACCTCCGGCACCTCCAGCCAGTGCTCGAACAACTGGCTCGGCAGTTCCACGAAGTCGCGCGCGACCGAGGTTCCGCTGATGAACCCGTATGTCACATCGGACAGCATATGGTGCAGCGCGTGGCCGAATTCATGGAACAGCGTCCGCGCATCGTCATAGGACAGAAGGCACGGGTCGCCCTTGGCGAAATTGCAGACGTTGACCACGATGGGCCGCTGCTCGCCGCCCAGCTTGCGCTGCCCCCGCATCGCCGAACACCAGGCACCCGACCGCTTGGACCCGCGCGCGAAATAGTCGCCAAGGAACACCGCGACATGTTTGCCGCCCCGGGTCACTTCCCACCCCCGCACGTCCGGATGGTAGAACGGCCCCGCGATTTCCCGGAACTCCAGCCCGAAAAGCCGCGTCGCGCAGTCGAACATCGCGCCCAGCATCGCCTCGAGCGACAGGTAGGGCTTCAGCGCCGCCTCATCCAGATCATGCTCGGCCTTGCGCCGCTTCTCGCTGTAATAGCGCCAGTCCCAGGGCTCCAGCGGCCCGGAGTATCCGTCGGCCTTCAGCATCGTCTCCAGCACCGCGGCGTCCGCCAGCGCCCTGGCCCGCGCCGGCTCCCACACCCGCAGCAGCAGGTCCCGCACCGCCTGCGGCGCCTTCGCCATCTCGGGCTCCAGCCTGTAGGCCGCGAAATCCGCATAGCCGAGCAGCCGCGCCCGTTCGGCCCGCAGGCTCAGGATCTCGGCCGCGATCGCCCGGTTGTCCGTCTCGCCCCCGTTCGCCCCCCGCGCGACCCAGGCCTCGTAGGCCTGCTTCCGAAGGGCCCGGTTGGGCGAGAACTGCAGGAAAGGCACGATGAGCGAGCGGTTCAGCGTGACAACCGGCCCCAGCCCCTTCTCCTCCCCTGCCGCCCGCGCCGCGGCCTGGACAAAGCCGGGCAACGCGGCCAGGTCGGCCTCGCCAAGTTCCATGTGCCAGGACCGCTCGTCGGCCAGCAGGTTCTGGCCGAACCGTGTCCCCAGCACCGCAAGCCGTGCCTTCACCGCCGTCAGCCGCTCGGCCGCCGCCCCCTCCAGCGCCGCGCCGGACCGGACGAACATCTGCCGGTAAAGATCCAGCACCCGCGCCTGTTCGGCGGTCAAGCCAAGGCCCTCGCGCCCCTGCCACAGCGCCTCGATCTTGGCCCAGAGCGCCTTGTTGTTGGTGATCTCGCTGGAAAACGCCGACATCTTCGGCGCCAGCTCGCGCATCAGCGCCTCCCGCGCCTCGGTGCTGTCCGCCCCGGCAAGATTGTAGAACACCCCCGCCACCCGGTCGAGCTCGTCCTCCGCCAGTTCCAGGGCCTCGATCACCTCGGCAAACGTGGTCCCCGGTCCCTCGGCGATCGCCGCGATTCTCGTCCTTGCCCGCGCCAGGGCCTCGTCGAAGGCCGGCCCGAAGTCCTCGTCGCGGATCTCCGCAAAGGGCGGCAAGCCGAAGGGCGTTTCCCATCTGTCCAGAAGAACGTTCATCGCAGGTCTCCTTTGCCGGGCAGGCTAGGCCCAAGTCCTGCCGGGGTCCAGCCTTGCCCCTTTCCCGAATACTCCCGCCAGAGGCCGCCCGAGCCGGTTGTGCCGCAGGCACAGAGGCGAGAGAAAAGGCTTGCGCCCGCAAGGGCGCGCAATTCGTCAGCCGTCCCGCCCGCGCATCCGCATCCGCGCCTCGAAGCGCCGCAAGGCCAGCGACAGGCCGATGGTCATG
>JBKBRG010000027.1:0-10826 GCA_046292325.1 Tabrizicola sp. | reverse complement strand
CGCGACGTTATAGGTCTCGAAATACCGGAAGTTCCCGGCGGCCGTGACCTTGGCCAGCTGCGCCACATCCGAAACGCCCAGAACGGCGACCAGCGAGCTGTCTTTCACCATTGCCACGAAATCATTGCCCAACGGCGGCAGGATCAGCCGTATGGCTTGCGGAAATCGAACATGCCGGAATCTCTGCCACCCATTCAGCCCCAGGGACTGTGCCGCCTCGATCTGGCCCTTGTCCACCGCCTGAAGCCCGGCTCGGAAGATCTCGGCCAGGAAGGCGGAATAGGCCAGCATCAGGGCCAGCACCGCCCGCCACAACAGCGGCACGTCCCGCGTGCGCAGCAGGTCCTCGCCCGCCAGCGCGTTCACCCCGGCCACCACGCCGGGGACCAGCACGAAGGCGACGTAAAGCAGCAGCACCACGATCGGCACCCCGCGCATCACCTCGATGTAAAGCCGCGCCAGCTGGCGAACGACAACGAAGCGCGACATGCCCATCGTGGCCAGCCCGAGCCCGATCGCACAGGCCCCGAGATAGGCCACGACCGCCACGGTCAGCGTGACCACCAGGCCCTTCGACAATACCCTCAGCGCCGAGGCATAGACCTCGTCCGCCAGCATTTCGTACAAAAGCCACAGGCCGGTGACGCACAGGATCACCAGCCACCAGGGAAAGTCCTTGTCGGGATCGGCGTTCGGAGCCATCAGCGCGCCCCCGGACCTTGCCGGGGGCTGCCCTTCACTCGCCCATCTTGTATTCGACGAACCATTTCTGGTTCAGCGCATCCAGCGTTCCGTCGGCCTTCATGCTGGCGATCGCGGCATTGATCGGCGCCACCAGGTCCGAGCCCTTCGGGAAGATGAAGCCGAAATCCTCCGACGCCAGCGGTTCGCCGATGATCTTCAGCCCGCCGTTCGAGGCCTGCACATAGCCGTTCGCCGCCGTGGAATCCGACAGGGTCAGGTCCACATCGCCCGCCTTCAGCGCCTCGAGCCCCGCCCCGAAAGTCTCGAACTTGACGATGCGCGGGTTCTCCTCGTTGCCGTCGAGGATCTCGTAGACCGCCGCGTAGAAGGGCGAGGTTCCCGGTTGGGCGGAAATCAGCAGCTCGGGGTTCGCCGCGAAGCTGGCCGCATCGGTGAACCGTTCCTCGTCGCCGCGCACGATCATCAGCATCTCCGACCGCATGTAGGGGTCGCTGAAATCGACCTTCTCCTTGCGCTCGTCCTTGATGGTGATCCCGGTCATGCCGATGTCGTACTGCCCTTCGCTGACCGCCGGGATCATCGCGTCCCAGCTGGTGTTCTCGTATCTGACCGTGATGTTCAGCCGCTTGGCGATCTCGGCCATCGCGTCGTATTCCCAACCGACCGCCTTGCCCTCCTTGTCCAGGAACTGCAGCGGCGGATAGGCGTTCTCGGTGACCACGACGACTTCGCGCCCGGCAAGATCGGGCAGGTCCTGCGCAAGCGCGGGCAGGGTCATGGCGGCGAGGCCGGCAAGGGCAGCAGCGGTCAGTTTCATCAATCGGTCTCCGGGGCTGAATGATCAAAGGCCGACTATGCCACGGCGCTGCGCCGATGCAAGGCGGGCCGTGGACCCCGCGCCCGGCTGGCCCGGCTCTGGCGCGGCTATTTCAGCGACTGGCCGGTCCTCCCGACGCCGGTTTCGGGGCAACTCCCCATCCCCGGCCACCACGACATCGGCCGCCCCGATGCGTTTGCCCGGGTGATCGAGGTCCAGATGCCCCGGATCGCGCCCCTCTTCATGGGCCTGCCCGGCCTGACCATCACCGCGGGCCGCACCGCGACCCACCCGCTCGGCATCCAGGCCCTCGCCGACCGCGGCCGCGAGGACATCCGCCTCGCTCTCGCCGATCTCCGCGCCCCCGAGGTTCCCGCCGTAACCCCTTGGGTCCGCCTCAGCCCGACCCTCTCCACGCCAGGGACCGCCTTCCGCGGCGCCCGTCGCCCGATCCCCTCCTTCATCTGTCTGCAAATATCCCCGCCGGAGGCAGGCCCGAGCCGGTTGGCGCGCAGCGCCAGAGGCGAGATGACAGCCTTGCGCGAAGCGCCCGGATCATCCGCCGCCCAAACCCGAAAGACACCCCAGGACAGGGCACCTCCCCTCCCCCTGCGTGGGGAGGGGAGGGGGGTGGGGGGCCAGCGCCGCAATTCCTGAGGCGCGGCAAACGGAAAGGCAAGCCGTTGATTTCAAACCATATCCGGCGTTCGTCCACCTTGGGCGCCTTCTGGCGCCGCCGTCCCGCAGACCGCGCAGTCGTCCCGCTTCCTCACCCCGATCACCCGGGTCTCGGCATAGAGGGCGTCGTGGATCATCAGCCGCCCCGCCAGCGTCTCTCCCGCGCCGGTGATCCATTTCACCGCCTCCGACGCCATCATCGCCCCGATGATCCCCGGCAGGGGAGCCGCCACCCCCGCCTCGGCGCAGGTCGGCACCAGGCCGGGCGCGGGCTTCACCGGGAAGACGCAGGCATAGCACGGGCCCCCCTTCGCGGGATCGAACAGCGAGACCTGCCCCTCCCACTGGGTGATCGCCCCCGAGATCAGCGGCACCCCCGCCGCCACACAGGCCCGGTTCACCAGATAGCGGGTGTCGAAATCGTCGGTTCCGTCCAGCACCAGATCGTAGTCCCGGACCAGATCGACCGCGATCTCTCCGGTCAGCTTGCGATGATAGGGCCGCACCTCGATGAACGGGTTCAAGGCGCGCATCGCGGTCTCGGCCGAGAAGACCTTGGGCATCCCGATCCGCCCGTCGGTGTGGATCACCTGCCGTTGCAGGTTCGACCCCTCCACCACGTCATGGTCGATCACTCCGATGGTCCCCACCCCCGCCGCCGCCAGATACAAGAGGACCGGAGACCCCAGTCCCCCCGCGCCCACGACCAGCACCTTCGCCGCCTTCAGCCGCTTCTGCCCCGGCCCCCCGATCTCGCGCAGAAGGATGTGGCGGGCATAGCGGTCCAGCTCGGCCTCGCGGAACGCCCCCGTTGCCGGGGCGGTCTCCGGCTCCACCGCCTTGCGTCGCCGGACCGCCCGCAGGATCTCGCGATAGCCCAGCACGACCGCCGCCAGCAGACCGAACACGGTCCAGCCCCGCAGATCGCCCCCGACCACCCGCGCGAACGGGTTCTCACCCTGGATCGGCAGGTGCGCGATCATCAGGATCGCCCACCACCCCGCGGCAAGCCAGAGCCAGCCGGCACCCCAGCCCCGCCAGCGGCCCAGCGCCCAGATCGCGACAAAGCCGAGCAGGCCGATCATGACCTGAAGCCGGTCGAGCCGAACCCGCCGTCCCCCCGCTCGGTCTCGTCCAGCGCCTTCACCACGGCAAATCCCGCCTGCACCACCGGCGCCACGACCACCTGCGCCACCCGGTCGCCGTGACGGATCGTGTAGGGCTCGGTCCCGAGGTTGATCAGCGACACCCCAAGCGGGCCGCGATAGTCACTGTCGATCGTCCCCGGCGTGTTCGGCAGGGTGATCCCGTGTTTCGATGCCAGACCCGACCGTGGCCGGACCTGCATTTCATAGCCTTCCGGGATCGCCACCCGGATGCCGGTCGGACAGATCGCCCGCTGCATCGGCGCCAGGGTCAACCCCGCCTCGCGCGCCTCGGCCGGGAAGTTTGCGCAGAGGTCCGCGCCCGCGGCCCCTGTCGTCTGATAGGCGGGCAACGGCAGGCTCCGGTCAGCCCAGTCTTCCCAAAGCACCTGCACAACCGGCCCCATCGCCCCGCCTTTCATCTGTTCTCCACCATCCCCGCCGGAGGCTCCAGCGCCGCGCCTAGCTCAGGGCTTCGGCAATCCGCGCCGCGAGCTTCCGCGCGACCTCGTCCTTGCCCATCCGGGGCCAGGTCTCGGCGCCCGATTCGGAAATCAGCACCACCGCGTTTTCGGACCCGCCCATGATCCCCGTCCCGGGCGACACGTCGTTGGCCACGATCCAGTCGCAGCCCTTGCGCGTGCGCTTGGCCGTGGCATGGGCCACCACATCCGCCGTCTCGGCCGCGAAACCCACCACCAGCCGGGGCCGCCGCGGCCCCTTCGACACCAGCGCCAGGATGTCGGGGTTCTCGGCGAACTCCAGCGCCGGAGCCTTGCCAGACCCGTCCTTCTTCATTTTCTGCGCGCTCGCATTGGCCACCCGCCAATCCGCCACCGCCGCCGCCATCACCGCAGCATCCGCGGGCAGCGCCGCCTCGACCGCTGCCGCCATCTCGCGCGCCGTCTCGACCCGCACCACCTCCACGCCGGACGGCGGCGGCACCAAGGCCGGTCCGGTCACGAACGTCACCCGCGCCCCCAGATCGCGCAGCGCGGCGGCGAGCGCCGTGCCTTGCGCGCCCGAGGACCGGTTGGCGATGTATCGCACCGGGTCGATGGGTTCATGCGTCGGCCCGGAGGTCACGACGACATGCCGTCCCGCCAGAACCCCACCGCCCAGGGCCACCGAGATGGCATCGACGATCTCCAGCGGTTCGGCCATCCGGCCCTCGCCTGCCTCGCCGCTTTCGGCCATCTCGCCCCGGTTGGGGCCGACAAAGCGCACTCCGTCCGCCTGAAGCTGCGCGTGGTTGCGCCGCGTGGCCGGATGCGCCCACATCGCCGGATTCATCGCCGGGGCCATCAGCACGGGCCTGGTCGTCGCCAGAAGGACCGCACCCGCCAGATCGCCCGCCAGCCCCTGCGCCAGTCTGGCCATGAGGTCGGCCGTCGCCGGGGCGACCACGATCAGGTCAGCCTCGCGCGCCAGGCGGATGTGGCCCACGTCCTGCTCGTCCTGCCGGTCGAAGAGATCGGTGAAGACATGATCCGCCGTCAGCGCCCCGACCGACAACGGCGTGATGAACTGCTGCGCCGCCCCGGTCATCACCGCGCGGACCGAGGCGCCACGTTCCCGAAGGCGACGGATCAGGTCCAGCGCCTTGTAGGCCGCGATCCCGCCGCCGATGATCAGAAGGATGCGCTTGTTCGCCAGCATCGGCAGGACTCCGGTTGCCTGCCCAAGGTGTAGGGGCCGGGCGCGGCAAACTCAAGCGCGCGGGGCAATCCGGTCGATCTCTGCCGCAACCGGCTCCTGCAGGCGCCACAGACCCGCATCGCGGATGCCCCGAGCCTCCAGCTGCATGACGGTGTTCGGCAGGTATTCGGCCCCTGTCCCCCAATGCCCGCAGGCCCGCGCAAGGATGGCCGCCACCCCTTCGGGCATCAGCCGCCCGACATGATGCGGCGAGGCGCGGTTCATCACGAAACCCAGCGCGGTCAGCGGCCCCTCCGGTGTCACGACCTTCAGCCAGCGGGGCATCGAATTGATCGGCTTCACGGTGAATTCGCGCCGGAACAGCCTGTCGAGCTGGACTGCCGGATCCTCCGGCGGCAGTTCGAGGACCACTCCCCGACATTGCCCGCCCCGATCCAGCGCCATCATCAGGCCGGGCTGATCCGGCGCGCCGCGGAAACGGTGCGTCCGCAGGCAGAGCGACCGGTGCCAGCCCCGCGCCACGGCCGGCACCTCGGCGCGGTGCGCGATCTCGGGCTTCCAGATCAGAGAGCCACAGGCGAACAGATGGATCGGACGGCCCGGCATCGGGTGATGGCGCAGGATGCGCTCCACCCAGTCGGCATAGTCGGCGTCAGCCTGCTGCGGCACGCCCGGCGCAGGGCCGCCATACGCAACGACCCGATGCACACGGGCAACATGCTCGGACGAGAGCTGCGGTCTGGCCGGGGTCCGGGGCGTGACTTCCGCTCCCGGTTCGACCCGATCGTCGCACCCCGGGCCCGCAGGGGTCAAGCGTCATCCCAGGAAGTGGCGCACCTCGCGCGACTGCATCTCCAGCGACCGCCGCATCTTGGCAAAGGCGGCGGCTTCCAGCTGGCGAACGCGCTCCTTGGACAGGCCCAACTCCGCGCCCAGGCTTTCCAGCGTCCGGCCTTCGTCCTTCAGCTTGCGTTCGGCGACGATGTAGCGCTCGCGCGCGTTCAGGCCCCGCATCGCGGTGACAAGCCAGCCCCGCAACCGCGCCCCGTCATGCGCATCCTCGATCGTTTCGGCGGCCTGCTGGCCCTCATCCTCCAGCACGTCGATCCATTCGCGCCCGTCCTCGTCGGACGATTGCGTCGCGTTCAAGGAAAAATCCGTGCCCGAAAGCCGGCCCTCCATCATCTCGACATCCGCCACCGGCACCCCGATGTCGGCCGCCACCATCTGCCGCAGCTGGTGCTGGTCCAGCACCTCGCCACGCTGCGCGGCCTCGCGTTCCAGCTTGGCCTGAACCCGACGCAGGTTGAAGAACAGCGCCTTCTGGCTGGAGGTCGATCCCGTCCGCACCATCGACCAGTTGCGCATCACATAGTCCTGGATCGAGGCCTTGATCCACCAGACCGCATAGGTGGAAAAGCGCACGCCGCGTTCGGGGTCGAACTTGTCGGCGGCCTTCATCAGGCCAAGGCTCGCTTCCTGGATCAGGTCGTTCATCGGTGCGCCATAGCGGCGGAACCTGGCCGCCATGCTGATCGCCAGCCGCATGTAGGCCGTGATCAGCCGGTGCAGCGCGCGCTCGTCGCGCCTGTCCCGCCAGGCCCGGGCCAGTTGCAACTCGGTCTCGGCATCAAGAAGTTCGGCCTTCATCGCTTGGCGCGACACGTTCAGATCGGTATATCCGTCAAGAGCCATGACCACCTCCAGATCATTCTGCCGCGGCGGTTCCGCCTGTTTCTTCCCGTTCTACGAGGCCAAACCGTGACCGGATCACTGCCGCCCCTCACTTTGGTCATTGGCGGTGCCCGCTCCGGCAAATCGGCCTTTGCCGAGCGGCTGGTTACCGATACGGGACGCCCCCGCCGCTACATCGCCACCGCCGAAGCCTGGGATGACGAGATGCGCGCGCGCATCGCCCGCCACCGCGAGGACCGGGGCGCGGACTGGACCACGGTCGAAGCGCCGCTCGATCTCGCCGCGGCCCTCGCGGCGACAGGGCCCGAGGAGGTGGCGCTGATCGACTGCGCGACGCTCTGGCTCACGAACCACCTTCTTGCCGGGCACGATCTTCCGGCCGAGGTCCAGCACCTGCTTTCCGCCCTCGCCGCCTGCCCGGCCCCGGTGGTCATTGTCTCCAACGAGACCGGCTGGGGCATCGTTCCGGAAAACGCACTCGCCCGCCGGTTCCGCGACGAACAAGGCCGCCTGAACCAGCGCCTGGCCCATCAGGCCGGGCTGGTGGTGACGGTGATTGCCGGGCTGCCCCTGGTGCTGAAAGGCAGTCTGCCGTGACGCGCTTCTGGTTCGTGCGGCATGGCCCGACCCATGCCAAGGCCTTCGCCGGCTGGCGCGACATTCCCGCCGACCTGTCGGATACTGCGGCGATTGCCCGGCTGAACGCCCTGCTTCCGGCCGGCGTCCCCGTGATCTCGTCGGACCTGATCCGCGCTTCGGCAACCGCCGACGCGCTTTGCCGGCATCGCCCCCGGCTGCCGGATGACCCGGATCTGCGCGAGTTTCACTTCGGCGACTGGGACGGCCTCGGCTTTGCAGAAGTCGCCGAACGCTGGCCCGAGCTCAGCCGGAGTTACTGGGAGGAACCGGGCCACATCGCCCCCCCCGGCGGGGAAAGCTGGGTCGCGGCGGCCGCGCGGATCGGCGCGGCGGTCGACCGCCTTGCACGGCACCCCGAAATCATCGTCGTCGCGCATCTTGGCGTGATCCTGACCCAGTATCAGCGCGCCGCCGGCATTGACCCTCGCGCGGCCCTCGCCCAGCCCATCGACACTCTCTCGGTGACCTGCCTGACGCTTGCCCCGCCTGCGGTCCATTGCGTCAATCACCGTTCGTGATCGTCCCCAACACAGTTCTTCGTTTCCCTTGCGCGCCCGCCTCCGCTTCACTGGAGACGAAAGGACAGCAGACATGACCTACGACCTCGTGATCGGCGACCGCGCCTATTCCAGCTGGAGCTTGCGCGGCTGGCTCCTCTTCGACGCCTTCGGGATTGCCGTGCGGACGATCTCCGCCCGTCTCTACACCGACGAACTCGCCTCGGTGCTGAAGGACTTCTTCCCCGCCCGGACCGCGCCCACGATGCGCACGCCCGACGGTGCGGTCGTTTCCGAGTCCATCGCCATCGCCGAGGAACTGGCGACCCGCCACCCCGAGGCCGGGCTCTGGCCGCAAGAGCCGCGGGCGCGTGCAACCGCCCGCATGCTTGCCGCCGAGATGCATGCGGGTTTCTCCGCCTTGCGGTCCCACTGTCCGATGAACCTTCGGGTCAGCTACACCGACTGTGCTCCGCCGCCCGACGTTCTGGCCGACCTCCGCCGCCTGGAAACCCTCTGGTCCTGGGCGCGGAAGACCACCGGCTCCACCAGCCCCTGGCTCTGCGGCGCCTACTCGGCGGCAGATGCCTTCTTCGCCCCCGTCGCCAGCCGCATCGCCACCTACAGCCTGCCTGTCGGCCCCGAGGCGATGCTCTACGTCAACGCCCAGCTTGCGCATCCCGGCTTCCGCCGCTGGCGCGCGATGGGCCTCGTCGACGGCGCCGACCAGGACTTCTACCGCCGCGATCATCCCCGCCGCGACTGGCCCGGCCCGGTGCCCCTGCCCGCGCGGGCGGTCGAGGGCACCGACACGGTGAACGCCGCCTGCCCCTATTGCGACAAGCCCGTCACCCATGCGCTGGAACTCTACGGTCGGCGCTTCGGCTTCTGCACCGCCTTCTGCCGCGACAAGACCGTGGCCGATGCCGCAGCCTGGCCGGAATTCATGGCGCTTTACCAGTCGTAAACCAATTCGCCCTACCCGTTAACCAGAGTGAATCGGGTTGGGCGCCATGCAGGGACCTCACGGCAACAGGACTCGGACGGCGGCCACGTCCCCGGCCTTTCATCTGTCCCGAAATATCCCCGCCGGAGGCAACGCCCGAGCCGGTTGCGCGCCTCCGGCGCGCAGAGGCGAGACAGCAGGCTTGCGCGCAGCGCACATTTCGATGGCCGGGCCGATCCGCGAGGCGCTGCAATGACCGCCCGGGCCTATACCGTCGCCTTCGAAGGCGTCGAGGCCCGCCTGGTCGAGGTCCAGTGCGCCGTCTCGCCCGGCGCACCCGCCTTCACGCTGGTCGGCCTTCCCGACAAGGCCGTCTCCGAGGCGCGCGAACGCGTCCGCGCCGCCTTGCAGGCCCTGTCCATTGCCCTGCCTGCCAGGCGCATCACCGTCAATCTCTCGCCGGCAGACCTGCCGAAGGAAGGGTCGCATTTCGATCTGCCCATCGCGCTTGCCCTTCTCGCGGCACTGGGCATCTGCCCGAAAGAGGACATCGAGGGCACGGTAGCCCTGGGAGAGCTTTCGCTCGACGGTCGGCTGATCGCTGTCGCCGGCGCCTTGCCGGCCGCAATGGCCGCCGCGGTCGAGGATCGCACGCTCATCTGCCCGAAAGCCTGCGGCGCCGAAGCCGCATGGGTCGGCGCGACCCCGGTCCTCGCCGCCGCCTCGCTGCACGAGGTCCTTCAGCATTTCACCGGCCGACGGCCCCTGACCCCGGCCGAGGCGGGCGAGATCCGCGCCGGCGCCCCGCCCCGCGACTTCCGCGAAGTGAAGGGCCAGGAACGCGCCAAGCGCGCCATGGAGATCGCCGCCGCCGGCCGGCACCACCTGTTCCTGGTCGGCACGCCGGGCTCGGGCAAGTCGATGCTGGCCGCACGCCTGCCCGGCATCCTGCCGCCCCTGTCCGCGCCCGAGGCGCTCGAGACCTCGATGATCCACTCGCTCGCGGGACTGCTGACCGAGGGCGGCATCTCGCGCGACCGGCCCTTCCGTGAACCGCATCATACCGCCTCGATGGCGGCGATCATCGGCGGCGGACGCGGGGCGAAACCGGGCGAGATCAGCCTGGCGCACAACGGCGTCCTGTTCCTGGACGAGTTTCCCGAATTTCCCCGCATGGTGCTCGACACGCTGCGCCAGCCGATCGAGACCGGAAGCGTCATGGTCGCCCGCGCCAATGCGCATGTCCGCTATCCCTGCCGCTTCCTGCTGATCGCGGCCGCCAACCCCTGCAAATGCGGCTACCTGACCGATCCCGGTCGCGCCTGCGGCCGCGCACCGATCTGCGGCGAGGATTACCTCGGCCGGATCTCGGGGCCGCTGATGGACCGCTTCGATCTGCGGGTGGAAGTCCCGCCCGTCGCCTTTGCCGATCTCGATCTGCCGGCGAACGGCGAAAGCTCGGCCACCATCGCCGCCCGCGTCGCCGCCGCCCGCGACCGGCAGACCGCCCGCTTCAGGGACAGCCCCGGCCTGCGCGTCAACGCCGATCTCGAAGGCGCGGCGCTGGAGGACCATGCCGCCCCCGATGCCGAAGGTCGCGCCCTGATCGGCCGGGTGGCCGAGCGCATGGGGCTTTCGGCACGCGGCTATCACCGTGTCCTGCGCGTCGCCCGCACCATCGCCGATCTGGACGGCAGCGCCACGGTCCGCAAACCGCATGTGGCCGAGGCGATCAGCTTCCGCCTGACCTCGGCCACGGGCGGACTTTAGGCCTTGATCCGCTCCATCTTCGGGTCATGAAGCGGCGCCAGCGTCACCTCGGCCGGCACCCTTTCGGTGGCGACCTCCAGCTCGTAGCGGCCCGACAGCACCCAGTCCGCCGTCACCCCCTGTGGGTTGCGCACATAGCCCATGCCGATCGACCGGTTGACGGTGAAGCCGAAACCGCCGGAACTGAGCCAGCCCACGCGCTGGCCGTCCCGGTAGATCGTCTCGCGGCCGTAAAGAATGACCTCGGGCGCGGTGGTGAAGGTGGCCATCATCTT
>JBKBRG010000026.1:0-12792 GCA_046292325.1 Tabrizicola sp. | reverse complement strand
CAGACCTGCCCCGCTGGCTTGACTGGTTCAACCGATCACGACCACACTCCGCTCTCAACGGTATCGCTCCCCTGACAAGGGTGAACAACCTGATGAGAACTCACATCTAGAACCGCCGGATGTCGATCGTCCATCTGTCCCAGGTCACGCGCGGCGTGGCGTTGATGATCCTGGCGATCTTCCTTTTCACCGCGATGGATGCCACCGCCAAGGGGCTGATCGACCGCTATCCGGCCGCGCAGGTGATCTGGGTCCGCTTTGCCGGGCAACTGGTGCTGGTCCTTCTGATCCTGCGCCACCACCTCGGCCCGGTCCTGCGCACGCGCTTTCCCGTGCTGCATTTCTGGCGCTCGGCCTCGCAGTTCGGAGCCACCACCTTCTTCTTCCTGTCGCTGCCCCATATCGGGCTGGCCGAGGCCACGGCCATCGCCGACACCAATCCCGTGCTGATCACGCTTGGCGCGGCCTTGTTCCTGGGCGAACGGCTTGGCCCGCGGCGCATCGCGGGGGTGGTCGTGGCGCTGATCGGCGCCCTGATCGTCATCCGGCCCGGCGCCGGCGTCTTCAGCTGGGCCGCGCTCCTGCCGCTGCTTTGCGCGCTGTCCTATGCCACCTCGGCGCTTCTGACCCGGCGGATCGGCGCGCAGGAAAGCGTCTGGGCCTCGATGGTCTATGCCGCGCTTTTCGGCACCATCGCCGCCGGCGCCGCCCTGCCCTTCGTCTGGACCCCCGTCGCGACCGCTGATCTGTGGCGCTTCGGCCTGATCGCCTGCCTCGGAACCGGGGCGCAGCTGTGCATCATCCGCAGCTTCTCGATCACCGAGGCCGGGATCGTCGCCCCCTTCGCCTATCTGGGAATCGTCTTCGCGGCCTTCTGGGGCGCGGTGCTGTATGACCAGTGGCCCGACCGCTGGACAGTGGTCGGTGCGCTTGTGATCGTGGGCGCGGGACTTTATGTCTGGCACCGCGAGAACCGGGCGCTGCGCGCGCCTCAACCGTGAAAGCCGCGATGCCCCCTGCCGGAGACGCCCTGCCCTTCCGCCCCGATCACTATGCCGTCAACCTCGCGGCGCGCGGGCTGATCGGGCTGGCCCTGGCCCTGCCCTATCGCCAGCGGGTGCCGCTGGTGGGCTGGCTGATGCGGCGGGTGATCGGTCCGCTCGCGGGCTACGCCAGGCGGGCGCGCGAGAACCTGGCGCTGGTCTGGCCCGACCTGCCCCCGGACGAACGCGAGGCCATCGCGGCCGCCGCGCTGGACAATGCCGGCCGCACCTTGATCGAGAACTATTCGACCCGCGATTTCCTCGTCCGTGCCGCGGCCATCGCGCCCGAGGGGCCGGGCTATGCCGCGCTGGTCGAGGCGCGCAAAGCCGGGCGGCCGGTGATCCTGGTCTCGGGCCATTTCGGCAATTACGAGGCCGCGCGCGCCGCGCTGGTGGCACGGGGGTTCCAGATCGGCGGGCTCTACCGCAACCTGTCGAACCGCTATTTCAACGCGCATTACGTCCGCACGATGCAGGCCTTCGGCGGGCCGGTCTTTCCGCAGGGACGCACGGGAACCGCGGGCTTCGTGCGGCATCTCAAGGCGGGGGGGCAGCTTGTCCTTCTGTTCGACCAGGACGTGGGCGGGGCGCCGGTCCTGCCCTTCCTCGGCCAGCCTGCGCGCACCGCGCTGTCGGCGGCGCAACTGGCGCTGCGGCTGAAGGCCGACCTGATCCCCTTCTTTGCCATCCGCCAGCCGGACGGGTTGGGCTTCCGGGTCGAGCTCGACGCGCCGATCCCGCACGAGGCGCCCGAAGCGATGATGCAGGCGGTGACCCGGGCGCTGGAGACCCGCATCCACGCCCATCCCGGCCAGTGGTTCTGGATCCACCGCCGCTGGAAGGGCGGCGGGCGGGTCTAGCGGCTCAGTCCACCCGCGCCGCGGCAAGGATCGCGGCCGGCCCTTCCTGCTGAACGATCACGGCCCCCGGCTCGCCGCCCGGGAAGGG
Organism: Tabrizicola sp.; assembly: GCA_046292325.1. Taxonomy (GTDB): domain Bacteria; phylum Pseudomonadota; class Alphaproteobacteria; order Rhodobacterales; family Rhodobacteraceae; genus Tabrizicola. The sequence continues at coordinate 10,801 of JBKBRG010000026.1, read as the reverse complement.
CGTCGTCACTTCCAGCGGCTCGCGCCCGGACCAGTCGCCCAGACGTTCCCACGAGGTGACGATGTTGGTGTAGGTGATGGTCTTGCCGGCGTTCTCGCCCCGCTCGATCCGCACCGTCTGTTCCGGGACATAGCGCACCAGCTGCACCATGACGGGCTCGTCCAGCGGCGGATCGGCCTCGGCCCGGATCACCAGCCTGTCCCCCTCGCGCTGCACGGACAGCCGCACCGCCGCACCGGCTTCGAGATGGGCGCGCAGCCGCTTGGCGGTCTTTTCCGGCGCGAAGCCCTCGATCCGGTCCAGCCCGCCGATGATGAGCTGCGGCGTGTAGATCGTGCGCGACCCCACAGCCCTGGCATAGGCGCGCTGGCGGTCGGTGAACTGTGCCTTGGCGAAATGGTCCGGCCAGCCGATGTAGTCCCAGTAATCGACATGCAGTGCCAGCGGCAGGACCTGCGGATTGGACGCCAGCATCGCCACGAACTCGTCGGCCGGCGGGCAGGAGGAACAGCCCTGAGAGGTGTAAAGCTCGACCACGACCACCGGCTCGGCCTGCACGGGCACCATGGCCGCAAGCCAGATCCCGCAAGCGGCGCTGACGAAATGTCGCATGTCGCGTATCCTGAACATTGTCCCCATGGCGTTATAGGGATGCCTGTCCGCACGAGCCAATCAAGGTTTTGCGAGAGACCCGTCACATGCTGTAGGAAAGCCGCAAGGCGGGGCTGGATATTCGGCATACAATGGTATACAAATCCGCAGCAACCGACCTCCATGGGAGCCAGAGATGACCGTCACCGTTGGACATGACCTTTCCAAGACCCGCAAGACCCTGACCGCAGGGGGCCAGACGGTCCACTATTACTCGATCCCCGCCGCCGAGGCCGCGGGCCTGGGCGAGTTCTCGCGCCTGCCCGCCAGCCTGAAGGTCGTGCTGGAGAACATGCTGCGCTTCGAGGATGGCAAGACCGTCAGCGTCGATGACATCAGGGCCTTCTCCACCTGGGGCAAGAACGGCGGCCGGAACCCGATCGAGATCGCCTACCGCCCGGCCCGGGTGCTGATGCAGGATTTCACCGGGGTTCCGGCGGTGGTCGACCTGGCGGCCATGCGCGACGGGATCAAGGGCCTCAAGGGCTCGGCCGCGAAGATCAACCCGCTGGTGCCGGTCGACCTCGTGATCGACCATTCGGTGATGATCGACGAATTCGGCCACCCCCGCGCCTTCCAGATGAACGTGGACCGCGAATACGAGCGGAACATGGAGCGTTACGTCTTCCTGAAATGGGGCCAGAAGGCGTTCAACAACTTCCGCGTCGTGCCCCCGGGCACCGGCATCTGCCACCAGGTGAACCTCGAATACCTGGCCCAGACCGTCTGGACCGACACCGACCAGAACGGCGACCTTGTCGCCTACCCCGACACCCTTGTCGGCACCGACAGCCACACCACCATGGTCAACGGCCTGGCCGTGCTGGGCTGGGGCGTGGGCGGGATCGAGGCCGAGGCCGCCATGCTGGGCCAGCCGGTCTCGATGCTGATCCCCGAGGTCGTCGGCTTCAAGCTGACCGGCCAGATGCGTGAAGGCACCACGGCGACCGACCTTGTGCTGAAGGTCGTGCAGATGCTGCGCAAGCACGGCGTGGTGAACAAGTTCGTCGAATTCTACGGCGAGGGGCTGGACCACCTGCCGCTGGCCGATCGCGCCACCATCGCCAACATGGCCCCGGAATACGGCGCCACCTGCGGCTTCTTCCCGATCGACGACGAAACCCTGCGCTACCTGCGCCAGACCGGCCGCGACGAGGGCCGCATCGCCCTGGTCGAGGCCTATGCCAAGGCCAACGGCATGTGGCGCGGCCCGGATTACGACCCGATCTATACCTCGACCCTGCATCTCGACATGGGCGAGATCGTCCCCGCCATCTCGGGCCCCAAGCGCCCGCAGGACTGGCTGCCGCTGACCGAGGCCAAGGCCTCCTTCGCCCGCGAGATGGAGACCAGCTTCAAGCGCCCGCTGGGCAAGGAGGTCGCCGTCGAGGGGCAGGACTACACCCTGTCCTCGGGCAAGGTGGTGATCGCCTCGATCACCTCCTGCACCAATACCTCGAACCCCTATGTGCTGATCGGCGCGGGGCTGGTGGCGCGCAAGGCCCGCGCGCTGGGTCTGACCCGCAAGCCCTGGGTCAAGACCTCGCTGGCGCCGGGCTCGCAGGTCGTCAGCGAATACCTGAACGCCGCCGGGTTGCAGGAAGACCTCGACGCCATCGGCTTCAACCTCGTGGGCTATGGCTGCACCACCTGCATCGGCAACTCTGGCCCGTTGCAGCCCGAGATTTCCCGGGCCATCGCCGAGGGCGATCTGGTGGCCGCCGCCGTCCTGTCGGGCAACCGCAACTTCGAGGGCCGCATCAGCCCCGACGTGCGGGCCAACTACCTGGCCTCGCCGCCCCTGGTCGTGGCCTATGCGCTGGCCGGCGACATGAACATCGACCTGACGACCGAGCCGCTGGGCACCTCGAAGGACGGCAAGCCGGTCTATCTGAAGGACATCTGGCCGACCAACAAGGAAATCGCCGATCTGGTGCATCAGGTCGTCACCCGCGATGCCTTCCTGCGGAAATACGCCGATGTGTTCAAGGGCGATGCCCGGTGGCAGGGCGTGAAGGTCACCGACAGCGAGACCTATGACTGGCCGCCGACCTCGACCTATATCCAGAACCCGCCCTATTTCCGGGGCATGTCGGCGACGCCCGGCGTGATCCGGAACATCACCGGCGCGCGCATCCTGGCGCTTCTGGGCGACATGATCACCACCGACCACATCAGCCCGGCCGGCAGCTTCAAGCCGAACACCCCGGCCGGCAAGTATCTGATCGAACGCGGCGTGCCGGTCAGCGAATTCAACAGCTACGGCGCCCGCCGCGGCAACCACGAGGTGATGATGCGCGGCACCTTCGCCAACATCCGCATCCGCAACGAGATGCTGGAGGGCGTCGAAGGCGGCTACACCAAGGGGCCGGATGGCCAGCAGACCTCGATCTACGACGCCTCGATGGCCTACCAGGCGCAGGGCACGCCGCTGGTGATCTTCGGCGGCGTCGAATACGGCGCGGGGTCAAGCCGCGACTGGGCGGCCAAGGGCACCGCGCTTCTGGGCGTCAAGGCGGTGATCGCCGAAAGCTTCGAGCGCATCCACCGATCGAACCTGGTCGGCATGGGCGTCATCCCCTTCGAGTTCCTGCCCGGCGAGAACCGCAAGACGCTGGGTCTGACCGGCGACGAAGTGGTGACGATCGAAGGGCTCGAGGGCGATCTGAAGCCGCTTTCCATCGTGCCTTGCCACATCACCTATGGCGACGGCAGGGTGAAGACCATCCAGCTCAAGTGCCGGATCGATACCGCGATCGAGATCGAATATGTCGAGAACGGCGGTGTCCTGCACTATGTGCTGCGGAACCTCGCGGCGTCCTGATCCCGGAAACGCATAGTTTCCACGGAAGGCCCGGGCACCCCCCGGGTCTTCACCTTTTGTTCTGATCTGGTCGCGCAGTCTTGCAGCACATCCCAGCCAGAAGGCCAGCCCCATGTCCGACCGTTTCCCACACCTTCGCCCGCAGGCTGCCCTGACCGGCGCGCAGAACCGCGACCGCACCCTGCCCGCGCCGGCCCCCGTCGATCTCAGCCTGATTGCCGCCTTTGCCCTTGTCCTGGCCGTGGCGCTCGTCTGAACGTCGGCCTTCCCGGCAGCCGCCGGCCTTGCCGGGCAAGGCTTCCGACACGCCGGCAGGACAGGTTAACAACCGCTGAACGTCCGCAAGCAACTGTCTGGAATCACTACGGTATCCTGAAGTGTCCGCTGTGGACGCTCAGGCACCGCCGGCCAGCGCCTTTTCCAGCTCCGGCTTGAACCGGGTCTCGTAATCGGTGCCGACCAGCGGCCCGACAAAGCGGAACAGGACGGTCCCGTCCCCGCCGATGATGAAGGTCTCGGGCGGGGCGGTGACACCCCAGTCGATCGCGCCGCGCATGGTCGGGTCGGTGGCGACGCCGATGAAGGGATTGCCCTCCTCCTTCAGATAGGCGACCGCCTTCGCGTCGTCGTCGCGGATGTTCACCCCGGCGACCCGGATGCCCCGGGCAGCCATCTCCTTCAGCACCGGATGCTCGGCCCGGCAGGGCGGGCACCAGGTGGCCCAGAAGTTGACCACCGTCACCTCGCCCGACCGCAGATCGGCATCGGTCAGGCCGGGGATGCCCGGCAGCGCGGTCGCGGGCAGGGCCGGAGCCTGGCGGCCGACGAAGACCGACTGCAGCTCACCCGGGTTCGACCGCTGCATCCCCGCGTAGAACAGCCCCGCCAGCCCCGCGAACAGGACCGGGGGCAGGATCATCAGCCACCTAGCCATCCGACTTCTCCTGCCGCGCCTCGACTTCGGCCAGCGCGCGCTTCATCCGGACCGACTGCCAGAGCGACAGCCCGACCAGTGCAACGATCAGCACGGCCGTCGCCGCATAGGATCCCAGCACCGCGACGGCGTATTCGCCCAGGTCCGGCATCATGCGACCCGCTCCCGCGCCAGCAGCGCCTTCAGCCGCCGCGCGCGGATCTCGGTCCGGGTGCGCAAGAGGACCATGGTCACGAACAACAGGATGAAGCCCGCGATGCAGACCACAAGCGGCAGCCAGAACACGTCCGACACGTTCTCCTGCCGGTCCATCGACAGCGAGGCCCCCTGGTGCAGCCCCTGGTTCCAGAAGTTCACCGCATAGCGCGACAGAAGGGCAAAGACCGAGCCGACCAGACAGAGGATCGAGGTCAGGTCGGCCGCCGTGTCGGGATCCTCGATGGCCGCCCAGAGCGCCATGTATCCGAAGTAGAACAGGGTCAGGATCAGGAACGAGGTCAGCCGCGGGTCCCAGGCCCACCAGGTGCCCCACATCGGCTGCCCCCAGAGCGCGCCGGTGACCAGCGCGATCAGCGTGAAGGTCAGGCCCACCGGCGCGGCGGCCTTGGCGGCCAGCGCGCTGACATGGTGGCGGCGCACGATCCAGATCAGCGAGGTGACCAGCATCATGATCCAGGCATTGATCGCCATCATCGCGGCGGGGACATGCAGGTAGATGATCTTGACGGTCGAGCCCTGCTTGTAATCGTCCGGCGTGAAGAAGAAGCCCCAGACCAGCCCGACCACCAGCAGGATCACGGTCAGCCCCACCGCCCAGGGCATGGCCCGGGCCGAGGTCTGCATGAACTTCTTCGGGTTCGCATATTCCCAGATCGACATGCGCCGTTGCCTATCCTGTTCCGGTTTTCCGCTCAACACACCATCGCGCGAGAGCTCAGCGCAAATTGACGCGGATCGCGCCTGCAGCCGCAAACGGCAACAGCGCCGCTGCCCCCAGGCTGATCGCCGCCAGCAGCGCAAGGGGCGTGCCCAGCACCATCCCTTCGGCCCCGCGCCGCACGACCTCTGCGCCAAAGACGAGGGTAGGCACATAGAGCGGCAGGACCAGCAGCGACAGAAGAAGGCCGCCCCGGCGCAGGCCCACGGTGATCGCCGCCCCGAAGGCACCGATCATCGACAGGGCCGGCGTGCCGAGAAGCAGGCTGAGGACCAGCCAGCCATAGCCGCCGGCCGGCAGGTTCAACAGCACCGCCAGCCCCGGTGCGATCAGGGTCAGCGGCAGGCCGGTGACCAGCCAGTGCGCCAGCGCCTTGACCGCGACCACCGCCTCCAGCGGCATCGGCGCGGTGGCCAGCAGGTCCAGCGACCCGTCCTCGTGATCCAGCGCGAAGATCCGGTCCAGCGACAGCAGGCAGGCCAGAAGCGCCCCGACCCAGAGGATCCCCGGCGCGATCCGGCCAAGCGTCCCGCCCTCGGGCCCGACCCCGAGGGGCACCAGCACCGACAGAAGGAAGAAGAACGCAAGCCCCAGCCCGAAGCCCCCGCCCGAGCGGAACGCAAGCCGCAGGTCGCGCAGCAGCAAGGCCTTCATGCCGCCCCTCGTCCTTGCTCTTTTCCCAAATACTCCCGCCGGAGGCTGCGACGGCGCGTCCGCGTGCCAGGGCCGGTCATGCGAAGGCCTCGTCGAAGCCGGCGCTCTGGAGCAGCCGCGCCCGGTGGGGCTCGAGGTCGAGCACCTGCGCCTCGGGCAGGCCCAGATCGACATGGGTGGCGATGACCGCAAGCCCGCCCTGCGCCAGATGCGCGCGGACCGCGGCGGCAAAAAGTGCGACCGAGGCCACGTCGAGGCTGACGGTGGGCTCGTCAAGCAGCCAGACCGGCCGCCCCGTCACCAGGAGCCGCGCGAGGCCCAGGCGGCGCTTCTGGCCGGCGGAAAGCTCTCCGGCGCGGCGGCGGATCAGCGCGGTCAGGTCGAAAGCGGCCAGCGCCGCATGACTCCCCGGCCCGCCGTAGATGCGCGACCAGAACTCCAGGTTCTCGGCCACGGTCAGGGTCGATTTCAGCCCGTCGGCATGGGCGGCATAGGCGACCGTATCGGGGGGCAGATCGAAGCTGCCCTCGGCCGGGGGTTGCAGGCCGGCCAGCGTGCGCAAGAGCGTGGTCTTGCCCGCCCCGTTCGGCCCGCGCAGGATCAGCGCCTGGCCGGGCGCAAGGCGCACCGTCAGGCCGCGCAGGACCGTGACGCCGCCCCGGGCCACCGCAAGGTTCGACAGGCTCAACATGGCCGAAGCCCTAGCCGATGGCGGGCGGATCGGAAAGAGGCATGGTCACGGCTGCCCCCAATCGCCCAGCAGGATATTGCGCGTCACCACCTCGACCGGCCGTTCCCGGGCGATCAGACCGGCGACCCATTCGCAGGAGGCCGCGTTGAACACCGCCCCCCTGCCCCGCCGGTATTCGGCCATGCAGCCGTTGCCACGGCTGGCAAGGCCCAGGGTTTCCGGCGTCACCTCGCCGTAGATCGTCTGCGCCACCTCTTCGGCGTCCAGCGTGCCGATGAAATGGTCCATGTCATGCCGCCCGGTGTGATGGGCCAGCGTCGTGGCGGGCGAGAGGGCAACGATGGTCAGATCGCCCGCAAGCCCGGTATCTGGGGCGGGATATGGCAGGCCCTTGCGGATCTCGTAGTCGATCCCGTCCACCTCGTAGCCGAAGATCCTCGACGCCGCGCCAAGGACATCGCCGTAGCCAAGGCCCGTCCCCGCCATCGACCAGTGGTCGGGGCGGTAGAGGGTGAAGCCGCCCGAGCCATGCGCGGCGCAGCGGCTCCAGCCGGCATAGACGCCCATGCTGCCGGTCAGGCCCATGGTCGCCACCGCCGGGCGGCGGGCGCGGGGGTGGTCCCAGTAGCTGGTGATGCGGTCGGTCGCGGCAAGCGGGTCCTCGGCCTCGGCGCGGGACTTGTAGCAGGTCTGCACCGTCAGGTCGGCCGAAAGCCGGGTCTGCCAGAAGAAATTGCCACCGAAGCGGGCAAGCTGGCCGCCTGCGTCGATCCAGGCGTCGAGGTGGTCGCGCATCTCCCAGGTCCAGTATTCGTCGTGGCCGACGATCACCGCGCGTCTGTAGCCCTTCAGAAGGTCCGGATCGGCATGAAGGTCATGCTGGGTGACATGGTCCAGCGCGATCCCCTGCCCTTCGGCCCAAAGCACGAAGGGCCGTTCGAAGGCGGCCCAGCCCGAGGAGGCGTATTTCTTGGAAAGGCCCTGCGCGCGGGCATAGTCCATGTGCGGATAGCGCGGGCGGGACAGCAGCGGCGAGGCATGGGGGATGCGGGGGGCGTCGTCGGGCCAGCGGACGAAGCCCGTGGCCCAGGGGCGCAGAAGGCTGACCTCTGCCGCGAAGTCGCAGCCCGAGGGCCCGCACAGCCCCTGGTAATGGTTCGACCCGCCCCAGTCGTTGTAGGCACACCAGGTGCCGGTGGCCAGGATCAGGGCCAGCCGGGCCGTGGGACGTGCGGGCTTCAGCACGAACATGCCCTGCGAGCTGTGGCCGTCGATGGCCAGCGTCACGGTGTAGACGCCGGTCGGCCAGTCCTCGGGGATCCGCGTCTCGAAGGCCACGGGCCAGCCACAGCCCCGGACCGAGCAATCGGGCGGGGTCGGCGCGAAACGGGTGGGGATGGTGGTGTCGAGGACGGTGAAGGGCGCAAGGCCGTCGCGCGCAAGCGTCAGCCGCGCCCTGGGCGCCGACGACATGGCATGCAGGCAGAGCGTCTCGCCCGGACGATAGCTCAGCGCGGCGGTATAGCCCCAGACCTGCGGCCGCGCGGGGTCGGGCGAGGCGATCTCGTAGTAATGGCCGGTCACCGGATCGCCGTCGTCACAGGGGCCGGGGACGAAGAAGCCTTGCATCGCGCGCCTCGCGTGGTTTTCGCGCAGCATCGGCGGGGCGCGTGGCAATGGCAACGGGCTTGATCCTTGAATTGCGGCCCGGCCTGTGGCCCCTTGGCCGAAAACAGGGGGTTTCATGCGGATCGGCGAGGTCTCGTTCTGGTATGCCGACATCGGCCTGCCCTACCGGCGCGCGGCGCTGGCCGGCGACACGGCGGCGGATGTGGCGATCATCGGGGCGGGATATACCGGGCTCTGGACCGCCTGGTATCTGAAACAGGCGAACCCCGCGCTGGACGTGCTGGTGATCGAGAAGGAGTTCGCGGGCTTCGGCGCCTCGGGCCGGAACGGGGGCTGGCTGACCGGCGGCTTTGCCTGGAACCATGCGCGATACCTGAAGACATCGTCTGAACATGCGGTCCGCGCCATGGTCGAGGCGATGAACGGCACGGTGGACGAGGTGATCCGCGTGGCCGAGGCCGAGGGGATCGAGGCCGACGTCCGGCGCACCGACGAGCTGATGGTGGCGACGAAGCCGGCACAGCTGGGCCGGATGCGGGCCGAGATCGAACACCGCCGCCACTGGGGCGAGGACGGGCGGGTCTACGAGATGTCGGCGCAGGACCTGGAGGCGCGCATCCGCATCCCCGGGGCGCTCGGGGCGATGGTGGTGACGAACGTGGCGCGCGTGCAGCCGGCCAAGCTGGTGCGGGGGCTGGCGAAGGCGGCCGAGCGCGCCGGCGTGCGGATCGTCGAGGGGACGACGGTCACGGGCTATGCGCCGGGGGTGGTGACCACCGACCACGGCCGCGTCGAGGCCCCGGTGATCCTGCGCTGCACCGAAGGCTTCACCGCAGGGCTGCCGGGACACAAGCGCGAATGGCTGCCGATGAACTCGGCCCAGATCGCGACCGAGCCCCTGCCGCCCGAGGTCTGGGCGAAGATCGGATGGCAAGGCCATGAGATCGTGGGAGATTTCGCCAACGCCTACTGCTATTGCCAGCGCACGCGCGAAGGCCGGATCACGGTCGGCGCGCGGGGGGTGCCCTACCGGTTCGGCTCGAACCTCGACACGAACGGCGCCCCCGACCCCGAGACGATCCGGCGGCTGACCGCGATCCTGCACCGGCATTTCCCCGCCGCAAGGGGCGCCCGGATCGACCATGCCTGGTGCGGCGTCCTGGGCGTGCCGCGCGACTGGTGCGCGACGGTGGGGCTGGACCCCGAAACCGGGCTCGGCTGGGCGGGGGGATATGTGGGGGTCGGGGTTTCCACCTCGAACCTCGCGGGGCGGACGCTGGCCGACCTGGTGCTGGGCCGGGACACGGACCTGGTGCATCTGCCCTGGGTCAACCGCCGGGTGCGCAACTGGGAACCCGAGCCGATCCGCTGGCTGGGGGTGCACGGGATGTATGCGCTGCTGAACGCCGCCGACCGGCGCGAGGACCGGCCGGGCGCGGGCCCGTCGAAACTCGCCACGCTTGGCAACTGGCTGACCGGACGCGGTTAGCGCCAACTCCTCGCTTGCCCGACACGGCCGGCTTGCCCTACCGTGCGCCGCACGTTCCTGGGGGGGATTCCGTCATGCCCATCGATCGCCGTCAGTTTCTTGCCGGGTCCGTTGCGCTGCTTGCGACGCCAGCGCGCGCCGCCGAAAGGGCAGAGCTGTGCCGGGCCGCGCTGATCGACTGGCACCGGCTGGTGCTGGAACTGGTGCGCCATACCGCGACCTATTCGCCGCCCGTGGCCAGCCGCGCCTTCGCCTATGTCGGCATCATCGCGCATGAATGCCATGTGGGCCTGCTGCCGGGACCGGTGACGCTGGCGGGCCAGCTGCATGGGCTGACGCCGCTGCCCGCCCCTGCCCCGGGCCTCGACCCCGCCGCGGTGCTGGACGCGGCACTCGGCAAGGCGATGGTCGATTTCTTCGGCAACACCGGCCCCAGCGGGCAGGGCGCGATGCAGGCCATGGCGCGCAGGCTGGCGGGCAGCATCGACCGCGACCTTGCCCCCGAAGTCGCCGCCGCGAGCCGCGCCCACGGGCTGGCCATCGCCGACCATGTCTGGGCCTGGTCGCAATCCGACGGTGGCGCGAAGGTGGAAAACCTCGGCTTTCCCTACGATTACACCTTCGGCGAGGACCCCTCGGACTGGGTGCCGACCAGCCAGATCCAGTTGCAACAGGCGCCTCTCCTGCCGAACTGGGGGACGAACCGCACCTTCGCCCTGCCCGAGGCGGCGACCTGCACCGTGCCCGCGCATCCCGAATTCTCGACCGAACCCGGCACGGCCTTCCATGCGGCGGCGCGCGAGGTCTACGAGGTCTCGAAAACCCTGACCGAGGAACAGAAGATCATCGCGCGCTTCTGGTCGGACGACCCGATGCTGTCGCCGACGCCGCCGGGCCACTGGGTCTCGATCGTCCTTCAGATCGCCGAACGCGACCGGTTGCCGGCAGAGCGCATCGCGGCAACGCTTGCGGTGAACGGGATCGCGGTGGCC